>JBILYW010000050.1:0-10577 GCA_044377555.1 Pseudomonas sp. | reverse complement strand
GCTGACCGGCAGCTCCTGTGGCAGGTGCAGGGAGGCCAGGTTGAAGCGCTCGTCCCGATCCTGATTGGGGAACCGGCCCAGGTAGGCCATCAACTGATTGCGGGTCTGGGCCAATTGCTTTTGCAGCGGGGGCAGGGTGGCACGGGTTTGCGCCAGTGCGGTCTGCTGCGTGAGGACGTCGGTATCGGCGATGGCACCCAGTCGCCGCTGGGCCTGCAGGAGGTCGAGCTGGCCGCTCTGGAGCCGGATGATTTCCTCGGTGGCAGCCACCTGATCGCGCAGAGAAGCCAGGCTAACAGCCGTATTCACCACATTGGAGGTCAACGTGAGGTACGTCGCCTCCAGCTGGAAGCGTTCGTACTCGGCTTGCGCCGTGGTGGATTCGATTTGACGGCGTGTACCGCCGAACACGTCCGGAGCATAAGACACGCTCAGCGACGCGGAGCTCACCGTCAGAATGGGCGATAACGAAGTCCCCGTAGTGGCCCCCGATATTTTCTGGCGGCTCTTCGACACATTGCCGTTTACCGAGGGAAACAGCGACGCCTGGTCGGCATACACCAGCTCGTTGGCCTGGCGCAATGAAGCCTGGGCGGCGCTGACATCCGGGTTGGCCTGCAAGGCTTCCTTGACCAGAGCGTTCAGTGCCGGTGAGCGAAACAGCGTCCACCATTGCCCGGGTATGTCCATCCCGGCGATCAGCCGCTGTGCCGCGCCGCCGGTCTCAACGTCTGCCCGGGCGGTGGTAGTGAGCTGTTCTCGTGAATAGTCGGCATTGGTGGCCACATCGGGGCGTTCAAAGTCAGGGCCTACCGTACAGCCCGCCAGGGCAAGGCACAGCAGGCTCAGTGGAGTCAGGAGGTGCGGGTGTCGAAAAAGGGCACAGATACGCGTCATCCGTTGCGGTCCCGCGGCGCGCTGGCGAAGCTGCTCATTCATATAGGCCCTGATTAATCAGCCGGTTAACTGCCTTGTTGGAAAAGAGCACCGGCTCATCAAGCCGCCCCCTGCAAAAGGGGCGGGGTGACGGGGTTCAAGTCACGTGCAATAGGTGGGTTAACGTTAATTCAAGAGTGGGAAGACCGCCAATAGAGGGAATCTTGATTGGCTGGTCGTGAGTAAGGCTTGTGGCTATTTCTTGTAGGGATCTTGCACTCATTCTGCGAGGTGTCATGGTTGCATCAGGGCAATCAGGGCCGGAACCGTGAGTACGGCGGTGTAATAGCCCATGAACTGCACGCCAATGTTGAAGCCCAGAAAACGTGAAAGAAATCCGCCCAGCAGGCCGATGGTAATGATCACCAGCAACCCCAGCAGGCCGCCTTCCCAGATGCCGATCACCAGGATCAGCCCGACAAAGGTCGATATCACCGCTTCGTGGCTGATATTGCGCGATACATAGGACGCTGCGCGGTGTGCGTAATTCATGGTGAACGGGTAAGCGATCAGAATGGCGATGACCACTGCCAGCATGCCGTACCCAAGAAATTCCCAGGTGCTGAGCAGTGAGTGCAAGTTGTGGACCTGGCCGGTGGCGGTGTCGACGCTAAAGCGTGGAGGCGCATTGAACAGTGGCGCTGCCGGGCCCGCGGCGACCGGACTGAGTGGCAGGCCGAAAGCGATCAACGGGATCAGCGCTTCGGCAAGGTAGGTCGACTCTGTGACCCCGTTACGGGCGGTGATGACGGTGGTCAAGCGGTGGTAGACGTGTTTGACCCTTGAGCCGACGAGCTCGCCCATGATGACGGTCATGGCAACCGGGCTGAACACAAAGGTCGCGCTGGAGATGACGGCGGTGATGGCCGTCCACATGCTCTGCTTGCTATCCAGTACTTTCAGCGGGTTGGGGAAAAATCCACCCCAGCTTTTTACGTCGGGCGAGAGTGAAAAAGTACGCACTTGCTGGCGGCGCATTGTTTCTCGCTCGGCCGGGGCGAGCATGGAGAACAGTGCAGCGATCAGCGGGCCGATCGCGATACCAAGAAAGTAACTGACACTGAGCTTGACCCCGTACTGCCCGGTGATGCTTTGCAGGCCGATGATCACCATGACGAAGGGGATCAGTGTCAGCACGGCCGCCAGGCGCCCTTTGGAAAACCATGCAATCGCGATCGCCGCCAGCAGGAAAACCCAAGGCGCCGCATGCTTGATCATGTCCCCGAACGGCGCGAGCATCACGGCGAACAAAACGGCCATCGGAACGGCAATCAGCGCGGCAATCACGGCCCCCGAAATCATTTTGCGCAGGGCAATGTGCGGCACGCCCAGATTGCGCAGAAAGTTGGCTTCACGCATGAGGGGCGTGGCCATGGTGTCGCCGGGAATCCCCAGTAGCGCCGTCGGTACGGCATGGGTCATGTGTTTGGCCACGGCACCCGCCAGGAAGAAGGTCAGCACCCCTGCGGCAGGCACGCCCAACAGCACCACCAGCAAGGTTAACGGGGCGAGGGTGGTCGTTTCATCGCTGCCCGAGATGAGCCCGATCCCGGCGAAAATGACGGCCCCCAGAACACCCATGCCCGCCGCTATCAGTATCTGGTCCAGAAGTGGTTCGATCATGACCGGCCACCTTCAATGCTGGCAGCGCTGACCGGGGATTCGTCGAGGCTGTCGGGGGGCGTGTGAAGGCCTTTGTCATACTCAGCGAAAAGATCATAAAGATCCATTTCACGCAGCTCCGCAATCGTGGCGGGCGGCAAGTCAGCCAGGCTGCCAAGGGGGCCATATTCGTTCTGCAATTCGATCAGGATTTTTGAGCGCCAGGCCGGGTCTGTCAGGTGCTCCACGACGTTGCGTTTGGGTTTGAACAGGGTGGCGCTGATGGCGCCGCCGGCCAGGCAACCCACAATCCCCACCAGCATCGCGTAGGCACGTGCCATCTGCGCGTCGGCTACCCAGCCCGCGAGCAGTTGCTGGGCAATGAAGAACGCGCCGAGGCTGACGATTGCGCCAATGCCGATGGAGTAAATCAGGTGACGACCGTCGACCGTGTCGCCCCATACTTCAAACAGTTCGGGTTTCATAAGGGTTCTCCCACTGCCCCAGAGGGCTTTTATTGTTATGAAGGTGAAGAGATGCGGCTTAATGGGTTTTTAAATGGCCACGTTTGGCAAGCAGGGCGCGGGAGACTCTGGAAGCCGTTCCCCGCCCGAGTTCAGCGTTGATGAACTCCCCGGCATCGATCAGCGCATCAAGATCGACGCCATGTGACAGCCCCAGACCGTTCAGCAGGTAAATCACATCTTCAGTGGCCACATTGCCTGTGGCGCCCGGCGAATACGGGCAGCCTCCGAGGCCGGCAACCGAGCTGTCGAAAATCCGTACATCCGCTTCCAGCGCAGCATGGATATTGGCGATTGCCATGCCATAGGTGTCATGGAAGTGTCCGGCGAGAGCGCTGACAGGTACAACCTGGCGACAGGCATCGATCAACGATTTCGTCGCCGCGGGTGTTCCCGAACCAAGGGTGTCGCCCAGGCTGATCTCATGGCAGCCCATTGCAAACAGCGAAGCGCTGACTGACGCGACGGCCTCAGGTTTGACGTGGCCCGTAAAGGGGCAGCCCATGACACACGACACGTAGCCTCTGACCTTCACACCGGCATCGCGGGCAAGCACCATGACGTCCTGATAGCGGGCCAGGCTTTGCGCAATAGAACAGTTGATGTTCTTTTGCGAGAACGCTTCGGAGGCTGCGGCGAATACGGCGACCTCTCGGCAACCGGCCTCTATTGCGGCCTCCAGGCCTTTCACGTTGGGTACCAGTGCTGTCCAGGTGACGCCGGGGCGAACGCTGAGCGCTTTGAGCACTGCGTCAGACCCCGCCATCTGCGGCACCCAGCGCGGTGAAACAAATGCTCCGGCCTCCAGCGTGCGCAAGCCGGTGTCAGCCAGCATTTCCAGCAATTGCACCCTGATCTGCGGTTTTAACGTGCGCTTTTCGTTCTGCAAGCCGTCCCTCGCACCCACCTCAACCAGACGGACATGACTGCCAGCCATGATCATTACTGCGCCCGCTTTTGTTCAAGCAGTTCAGCCGCTTTGTCCGAACGCACATCACAGGCTTCGACCATTCGGGTGACCAGCCAATTGACTTCTTCACCCCTGGCGCCCGCCGAAAGCGCAATGTTGCGTGCGTGCAGAGCCATGTGACCGCGCTGGATGCCTTCGGTGGACAGCGCACGCAGCGCGCCCAGGTTTTGTGCAAGCCCTACCGCCACAGCGATTTCGGCAAGTTCCTGCGCTGTCTTCACACCCAGGATGCGTAACGACAGTTGCGCCAGCGGGTGAGTCCGGGTAGCGCCGCCAACCAGTCCGACCGGCATGGGCATTTCCAGTGTTCCCACCAGATGGCCCTTGCTGTCTTTTTCCCAGGTTGTCAGGGAACCGTAATGCCCGTTGCGGCAGGCATAGGCGTGTGCACCGGCTTCCACCGCGCGCCAGTCGTTGCCTGTGGCGACGATCAGCGGGTCGATGCCGTTCATGATGCCCTTGTTGTGGGTGGCTGCACGATAGGGGTCGACCACGGCAAAGTTGTAAGCGTCGAGGATCCCTTCGATGACGTCTTCGCCTTTGTAGCTTGTGGTGGTGAGCAGCTCAGGTGCTATGCGGATCTGGGCCCGGGCAAGGCGCAGGTCGGCCAGGTTGGACAGGATGCGCAACCGGACCTTGCCCCCCGTAATTTCTTCCATCAGCGGGGCCACGGCTTCAGCCATGGTGTTCACGGTATTGGCACCCATGGCATCGCGCACGTCCACGATAAGGTGCGCGACCAGCATCGGCCCGCGTGGGCTCTGGGCGAAGGTATGTACTTCAATGTCGCGGCAACCGCCGCCCAGCTGGTTAAGCAGTTGATCCTTGCGATTGGCGAGTTCGATGATTTCGTCCTTGCGGCGCAAAAGGCTCAGGCGGGCGTTGAAGGGGTCTTCGATTTCGACGATCTGCACCTGGGCCCGCATGAGCGGTAACGAGCTGGAAGTCTGGAAACCGCCAGCCTCGCGAGCCAGTTTCGCCATGAACGAGGCGGCAGCGACTACCGAAGGTTCCTCAACGACCAGCGGCACGATGACGTCGCGGCCATTAATCTGGAAGTTGCTGGCGACGGCGTACGGCAATTCGAATGTGCCGATGACGTTCTCGATCATGCCGTCGGCAATTTCCAGGGGGAGGGCGCCGGGATCGCGCAGCAGGGCGACATCACCTTCCGGCAGCTCAAGCAACTCTTGCAAATGCCCCAAACGCTCGGCGGGCGTCATGCTGCGGAACATGGGGAGGCGGGAGTCGATACTCATGGGGAGGGTTCTCGTGCAGTTATTGTTGTTGAGTTGCCGTCACCCTATTCGTATGTGTCCGACTTAAAAAGGTACAGTTTGGACAGACAGTACCTAAGCTGTACCCTCTGAAATTATTTCATTCAGGAATCCATGCGATGGCGCGACAGACGCTTGCCCAGCAACTGACGGCATCACTGGTCGAGCAGATTGGCAACGGCACGTACCGGGTGGGCGACCGTCTGCCTTCTCTGCGCGAGTGCATGGGCCTGTTCGGCTATTCGAAAAATACCGTGATCAACGCTTACGAGGCGCTGGCGTCCCAGGGGCTTGTTGAGGCGCGACACGGGCAGGGTTTCTTCGTCAAACAGGGCGCTCCGAGCAGCAGCGAGCCGGAAGAGCCACAGCCATTCACCCGCGCGATGGACACCATATGGCTCATGCGTCAGCAGTTTGTACGTGAGCCTGGACATTCGCCACTCGGTGAAGGTTTTCCGCCCGTCGAGTGGTTGATGGATTTGCGACTGGACAAGTTCACGCGGCAGATCATGCGCATCGGCGTCACGACGCTGTTCCGGTACGGCAATCGGCTGGGGAATGCGGCGCTTCGTCAACACCTGGTACAGAAACTGGCCAGCTATTCGATTACGGCCAGTGCTCGCCAGATCGTAACCACCCATGGCGCCAATCACGCGCTGGACCTGATCATCCGTCGCTTCATTGCCCCGGGGGACTGCGTGTGTGTCGAGGACCCTGGCTATTACCCGTTGTTCGGCAAGCTGCAACTGCAAGGTGCGCGGATGCTGTCGGTACCCAGATTGCCGGATGGCCCGGACATGGAAGTGCTCGAACAGCATCTTCTCCTGCACAAGCCGAAGTTGTTTTTCATTCAGTCTGTGGGGCACAACCCGACGGGCTCAGACATTTCCCCCGGCAAGGCTCATCGGCTGGTTCAGTTGGCGCAAGAACACAACTTTATTCTGGTGGACGACGACGCTTTGGCAGATTTCAAACCGGCATCGGCTATCAGGGTCTCTGCGCTGGATCAGTTGAAGTGTTCGCTGTACGTGGGCAGCTTTTCAAAATCTGTTTCTGCGGCATTGAGGGTGGGGTTTATCGCCGGCAACAAAGACGTCATCGATGAACTGGGTGACCTGAAGATGCTGCTGCATACCAGCACATCGGAGCTGTGTGAGCGAACCGTGGATGTCATCCTGACAGAGGGGCATTTCCTGCGGCATTTGATCCGCCTCCAGGAACGGTTGAAAGCGGCCACCGCGGCGGGCTTGCAGATGCTGGATGAGATAGGGGCCGAGGTATTTGTACGTCCGGAGCAGAGTCTTTATCTGTGGGCCCGGTTCCCCCACATTGACGACGCCAGGGAACTGACGCGACAACTGCTGCCAAAGGGTTTCATGATTGCCCCCGGGCACATCTTTTCACCGGAGCAGTCGCGTGTGAATCCATGGACGAGACTGAATGTCGCGTACCTGAATGATCCGTTACTCAAGGCCGTATTGAGGGGTTGATAACGAGACCGCAAAAAATACAACTTTTAACGATGCACAATGGAATTTGAAGAATGAACCGCCCGCTGTTTATTTCTCTGGATGGGCCCAAGGGAACTGGAAAAACCACGCTTTTGGAGGCCATTACGAAAGTACTGAGGGCTGACAACAAGAAGGTGATCCGGCTTAGCGAAAGAAATAACGATCCCTGCAGGGCTGAAACAATGGCCCTTGTGAACACACTCGTCAGAAATCCCGGCAGGGATTTGGAGTTGCGGGTTTGTGAGCGCCTTGCTGATAGTCGTAGCTGGATTTCCCGTCACGTGCTGACTACACAGCCAGCGGACAGCATCATCCTGATCGATCGCTGGTATCCGTCTGATGCCGCGTTTCGCCGGATAGTCCCGTTTGCAGAAATTCTACAATTGAACATGGATCGGGGCGTGCGAGTACCGGACCTGCATGTGGGGGTTGTCACCGACCCTGAAGTGTCATGGGCGAGGGCAGCAGCCCGATCGCGAGGGCTGGGCAGTACCGTGCTGCATAATCTGGAAGAGCATGTCGCTTGTACCCGGGCGTTCGAGCAAGCGATTGCAGATCACGGCTGGGCTTTATGCCGCAATGAAGGAACCATCGAAGACGCAACGATGCAGGTGGTTTCCGGGATTTATAGACTGCTTTGATGCTCTGTACGCTAAGGCAGCGGCTGGCGCCTATCCTGTCATCCACGGTTTTCGTCGTTGCACGTATTCAAAAACCGGTGGTCGTACATAGTCAGGGCAGTGCATTCAGCATCAGCCCAAGGCAGATCGCGTTGCCAAAGGCCAAACCGTATCAATGAGGGCTATGACATGAAAGTTCTGATGGTTCTGACGTCCCACGATCAACTGGGGGACACGGGCTTGAAAACAGGATTCTGGCTTGAAGAGTTCGCAGCGCCTTACTACGTATTCAAGGATGCAGGGGCAGAGGTGGTTTTGGCGTCGCCAGCGGGTGGTCAGCCACCGCTGGACCCAAAGAGTGAGCTGCCGGATTTTCAGACTGACATGACCCGCCGGTTTAACGCTGACCCTGACGCTCAGCGGGCTTTGGCGAACACCGTCAAGCTGGATACGGTTAGCAGTAAAGACTTTGACGCCGTGTTCTATCCGGGTGGACATGGTCCTCTGTGGGATTTGGCCGAGTCGAAGACGTCTATCCAGCTGATCCAGTCATTTGAGCGTTCCGGCAAGCCCATTGGTTTTGTCTGCCACGCTCCGGGGGTTCTTCGCCATGTGATGGCCGCAGACGGCGCGCCGCTGGTTAAAGGTCGCCGAGTCACCGGTTTCACCAATGGTGAGGAAGCCGCAGTAGAACTGACCGATGTCGTGCCATTCCTGATCGAAGATGAGTTCCAAAGCCTGGGTGGGCTATATGAAAAAGGGCCGGACTGGGCACCCTTTGTCATAGAAGATGGCAAGCTGATCACCGGCCAGAACCCGGCGAGTTCTGAAGGAGTCGCCAAAGCCCTTGTTGCCCGATTGAAGTAGCCGCTGACGGCGCCCGTGCTTGTTGAACAGTCCGGGCGCCGCGGGTTTACCCTTAGCAGAGAGAGTCTTCATGATCACACTTCACCACCTCAACGCATCCCGATCGCTACGTATTCTTTGGCTACTTGAAGAAATTGGAGAGCCGTACACCCTGATTCGCTATCAGCGGGACCCGGTCACGCGTCTCGCCCCGGCCTCACTGAAAAACATTCACCCGCTGGGCAAGTCACCAGTGATAGAGCTGGACGCACAAGTACTCGTTGAATCCGGCGCCATCGTCGAATACCTGATCCGCCGGTTCGCACCCCGGCTGGAGCCCGCGTTCAACTCACCGGACTATCTTCAGTACCTGCAGTGGATTCACTTCGCTGAAAGCTCCGCGATGGTGCCCGTACTACTCAAGCTATTCACCCAGTTCGAGATCAATGCAGGCACTCAGTTGAAGTTCCTGGACGGCTACACACAGGCCGAGTTTGATAAGGTCCTGGGGTTTTTGGACGGTGTGCTTGCGAACAGAACGTTCATCGTGGGTGACACATTGTCAGGAGCTGATTTCATGCTGGCCTTTGTTGCCATCACTGTGGTCGAGCAGATGAGGGGCGGGGCGCAATATCCTCATCTCCAGGCTTACCTGCAACGTCTGGCTGCGCTGGACAGCTGGAAACGGGCATTGAAGCTGGAGAGCCAACTCGACCAATAGTTGAGGCGCGCAGCCCCACGCTGGTCAAGTGTGGGAGCGGGCAAGCCCGCTCCCGCAAAGGCAGAAATCGAACTTACCTGTAGCGCTCAAGCCAGTGAGCATAGGGCGCGGGGAGTGTCCAGGAGGCCTTTTCAACGCCCAGCTCTTTGGCTGCAAAGTACGGCCAGTGCGGGTCAGCCAAGTGAGCCCGGCCCACAGACACCAGGTCCAGCTGTCGAGATTCGACAGCGGCGTTTGCCAGTTGCGGAGTACCAAAGCCCCATGCAGAAGTCACTGGCAGACCTGTCTCACGGCGCACGCGCTCGGCGATTGGACCCATAAAGGCGGGGCCCCAGGGAATATTGGTTTGCGGGATAGTGAAGCCTACACTGACGCTCAACAGATCAAGCCCGCCGTCCTTGAAGCGCCGCGCCAATTCGATCGATTCGACCAGCGTTTGCTCATCGCGCCCGTCGTACTCGATTACCCCGAAACGAGCAGTGAGTGGCAGATTCTCCGGCCACACCTCACGCACAGCCGCCAGCGTCTCTAGCAAGAATCGGCTACGGTTTTCAAAGCTGCCACCGTATTCATCGGTGCGCTGATTGGAGTGCTCCGAGAAGAAACTCTGGCCCAGATACCCGTGCGCGAAGTGCAGCTCGATCCATTCAAAACCGGCGTCACGGGCCCGGCGTGCAGCATCAACGAAGTCCTGGCGCACACGGGCAATGTCTTCCAAGGACATTTGCTGGGGGACTTTCGGCAGATTGGCGCCGAACGCGATGGGCGAGGGGGCAATGGTCTGCCAACCATCTGGATTGCCTTCAGCAATGTGATCATCGCCTTCCCAGGGGCGGTTGGCGCTGGCCTTGCGACCGGCATGCGCAATCTGAATACCGGGTACAGAGCCGGCATCCTTGATCGCTTTTACCATGGGCACGAAAGCCTGCGCGTGGGCATCGCTCCAGATGCCTGCGCACCCGGGGGTGATACGTCCCTCAGGAGAAACGGCTGTCGCCTCGACTACAACCAGGCCCGCGCCGCCCCTTGCCAAACTGGCCAGGTGGACCAGATGCCAATCATTGACAACGCCATTTTCTGCCATGTACTGGCACATCGGCGGAATGGCAATACGGTTTCTTAAGGTGACGTCTTTTAAAGTGAACGGTTCGAATAGGGCAGACATGTCCAGGCTCCGGTAGATTGATTCGCTTGTTCGATAGTATTCGAAATATAGCATTCATTGAAAGCCTTCGTTATCATCGACACATGCGTACCTTCAAACACCCCATCCCATCCGACTTCATCCTCGAGCGTTTGCTTTACGCCCTGAGCGACCCCGTGCGTATAGAGATTGTCCGGTATCTTGCGGGCGTCACTGAAGCCTCGTGCGGCGAGCTGGACGGCGGTCGACCCAAGTCCAGCATGTCCCATCATTTCCGCGTCTTGCGCGACGCCGGGCTCGTCCATACGCGAAATGTCGGGACTACGCACATGAACTCACTGCGCTCGCAGGAGCTTAATTTGCGCTTCCCGGGCTTACTGGACTGCATCCTTTCCCAGGCCTGAGTGACTCGCGGCGCATCATCGC
>JBILYW010000049.1:0-10595 GCA_044377555.1 Pseudomonas sp. | reverse complement strand
GCCAAACGCCCCCGTGGCCGACCCATCTGCTGCGGGTCCAATGGCGCGGGCGCCACCCCCAGCGCCAGGCCGTTGCCCAGCTCTCGCCAGTCACCCGCCAACGCCGGCTCACCCACGCTGACAAACCTGAGCGGCACCGCCAGTTCGAGGGCCGTCTCACGCAACTGCGCGCTGACCATCAAGGTGTCGACCGCGACAATGCAGGCCAGGGATTGCCAGGCCAGCTTCGCGTCGTGCAACGCCTCGCGAATCCTCTGCGCCGAGACCTCAGCACTCACCTTCACCATCACCGTGCGGGCATAGATCATCAGCTCATCAGCCACCGGCTCACGCTCGGCGCTGCCTACGTGAATGGCCAAACGCGCCTGCTGACTTTCAGGCAGTTGTGCGCGCGCCAACCATGGCGCCTCGCCTTCGATCCGTACCGATTCGCCCGCCAGCAAGTCCGAAACAAAGCGCTTGCCCAGCTCCAGATCACCCAGGGCATAACCGCTCGGCGGGTTGAGCAGGCAGGTGCCAAAACGCAACTCGCCACTGGTGGTAATGGCCGGGGCCACGCCCAGGGCCGACGCGATTTCCCGCGCCAGATCGTTCACACCGCCCAGCCCGCCCAAGAGCGGCACCACAGCGCTCGCGTCTTCGGCGACCGCCAGAACCGGCGGCTCGGCGCCCTTTTCCAGCAGCAAGGGCGCCAGCGTGCGGATCACAATGCCCGCTGCGCACAGGGCAATAATCGGCGTGTCTTGCTGATACAGCTGGCGCAACGTGGCGCCAAAATCGCTGTACACACGGTCGGCGCCATCAACACGCTCCGCCAGGCCATAAATCAGCGCCTCGGGATAACGCTGCTGAATCCGCCGCGCAGTGTTCAGGCTGCCAGTGCCCAGGATGACAATGGCCGGTGCTGGCCGACTCATCCCTGCCACCGTTCGCCCGGCACGATAATCAGCGAGAAGTAAGGCGACGACATGGGTTCGACTTCATTGAGCGGCACGATTTTCTGATTGCTCATGGTGGCGCGCTCGACGTACAGCGCACGCTCGGCCAGGCCCAGTTCGCCCAACACTTCGCGCACTTTATGGAAGTTGCGCCCCAGCTTCATGATCACCGCCGCATCGGCAACCGCCAGTCGCGACTTGAGTTCGTCGTGGGGCAGCACACCCGACAGCACCGACAGGCTCTGATTGCGATACACCAGCGGCACGCCCAGCACCGAAGCACCGCCCAGCATCGAGCACACACCCGGCACCACTTGCGCTTCAAAGCGCTGGGCCAGACGGTCGTGCAGGTACATGTAGGAGCCGTAGAAGAACGGGTCGCCTTCGCAGATCACCGCCACATCACGGCCAGCGGCCAGATGCACGGCCACTTCCTCGGCGGCCTGATCATAGAAATCGCTGATCACTTGTTCGTACGACAACGGCGCCGGCAACACTTCAGTGGTCACCGGGTACACCAGCGGCATCTGCGTCTGCTCATTTTGCAGATGGGCCTCGATGATGCCGAACGCATTGCCTTTTTTGCCTTTGGCCACGAAGTACGCCACCACCGGCGATTCGCGCAGCAGGCGCAGAGCTTTTACGGTAATCAGCTCAGGGTCGCCAGGGCCAACGCCCAGACCGATCAAACGTCCTGGTTGCGCCATCATTCGATCTCCGTCGCCAGTGCGTTGACGGCAGCCGCAGCCATCGCGCTGCCGCCACGGCGGCCCTGCATGATGACAAACGGCACCCCCCGGCTGTCTGCCGCCAGCATCGCCTTGGACTCGGCAGCGCCCACAAACCCCACCGGGAAGCCCAGAATCAGGGCCGGTTTCGGTGCGCCGGCGTCGATCATTTCCAGCAGATAGAACAGCGCGGTGGGCGCATTGCCAATCACCACCACGCTGCCTTCCAGGTACGGACGCCACAGCTCAAGGGCCACCGCCGAACGGGTGTTGCCCTTCTCAAGGGCCAGTTCGGGTACGCCCTCTTCACGCAGGGTACAAATCACCGGGTTGTTGGCCGGCAAACGGGTACGGGTCACGCCCTCGGACACCATGCGCGCATCACACAAAATCGCCGCACCAGCGGCCAGTGCATCACGCCCGGCCTTGCCCGCACCCGGCGAAAAGCGCAGGTCTTCAATCGCGTCGACCATGCCGCAGGCGTGAATCACCCGCACGGCGAGCTTTTCCAGGTCTGCCGGGATGCTGGCCAGGTTGGCCTCGGCGCGAATAATGGCGAACGAGTTGCGATAGATCTCTTGACCATCGCGGATGTAATCAATCATCGGTGTTGCTCCGTTGGCGGGACTCAAGCCAGGCCCTCGCCGCTTCAATAGTAAGGTTGCGCCCACACAGAACACCGAAACCCGGCTGTTCTGGGGCACGTAAATAAAGGTCGTAATGACCGGGCGCCACGGCCAGCAATGTGACCGGCGCAATGTGGGCGGCTGCGCAAGAACGCTGGCAGCCGGTCAAATGGATATTCAGCGGTTGCGTCAGGCTCGCGGCCAGTTGCCGGGCGTCCTGCTTGGTGTCAGCCAGGCCTTTGGCGCAAGCGCTGGAGCCGGTGCAGGCGATCAGGTGCGCCAACGGGCTGGTGGCGTCACAGACCAACCCCAGAGCCGCCAACTCAAGGGTCAGCGCCTCGGCCTGTGCTGTGGCCACATTTGGCAGCAACACACTTTGCCACGGGGTGAACCGCAGAGTGCCGTCGCCGAAGCGCTCGGCCAGCCCGGCCAGCCCGGCCAGCACGGTGGCATCCAGTCGGCCCAGCGCCAGTGCAGCCCCCACATACACCTGGCCGGATTCGCTCTGTGGCCAGGTGCCGAGGTGGCACGCCGCCGAAGGTGCGGGGCGGTGCCAACCGGGCAGCGGAACCAGCGCAACGCTGAGCCGCTGCGCCAGTTGCCCGACAAGCGCTTGAAGCGTGACCTCCTCCAGCAGATGACGCATGCGAGTCTGTTCGGGCCGAGCCAGATCCAGAAACAGCATCAGCACGGCCATGACCAGTTCATGGCCGTGTTCCACAGGCACTGCCGCCAGCGCCGGATCGTGTGCCGGACAACCGGCAAAGCCAAAGGCCAGCAGCGCCTGACCGTCCTGGCTGAACGCCGACAACCACAAATCATGGGGGTGTTCGAGCATGGCCAGCGCCTCGCCGCCGTCCAGTTGCACGGCGAACTTGGCCGACAATTGGGCAAGCCTGGGCGTGCTTTGCAGGCTGGCCAGTACCTGCCGGGCCAGGGGCCGCGTATCGATCTGCATCTGCGGGTCGATCCCCGCGCTCGGGCTGAGCATCACGTTGCGCACATCGTCACCGGCCGCCGTCGCCGGCCCGAGCCCGGCCGCCAGCAAGGGTTCGATCAAGGCCCGATGCTGCGGCCCCACACCGCGAACTTGCAGGTTGGCACGGTTGGTCGCCTCAATCACGCCACTGGCATAACGCTGAGCCACATCGGCCACGGCGCGGGCCTGATGGGCGGTGATGGAGCCACCGTCCAGCTTGACCCGGCAGATCCCGCCATCCATCGCCTGGACGATACGCAGCAACCCCGGGCAAGCCGAAGGGCGCACAGGCGTCGTGACAGAAAATTCAGGTGGCAAGGTCAAGGGACTATCCAGGGCAGGCAATGCGCTATTGCAGGTGGCGCATTATGCCTGCTTTGGGCTCGCGCATGAAAATGCCTACCCCGGGCTCAGCCCACCGACTGCGGTAATTTCGGGTGAATGCGCCCCAATTCGTTGATCAGCAAGACCACGCTATCGGCATTGGCCAGCATCATATCGATACGTTTCAAGGGGTCATCCCTGAAGACCAAACGGGCTTGAGCCAGTGTCGGCACACCGGCAATTTTTTTAATCCGGGCCTTCGCAGCGCCTCTGGGTATGTCCACCCATTGCTGGGTCGCGGAATCAGTACCCTGGAATAAATGCTCCAGGGAGATATACGGCGAATGCGCCGCCTGAAGATGCTCGGAGTTGTTCAGCAGTACGGTGCCGTAGGATGTTTGCTCATCCAGCAAGTCCGCATAGGGAAAACCGGGGTTGGTATACATAATATCTTCGGTGCCCAGGACCTGATGGGAGACTTCATGCAACAGGAACGAGGCTCGATAGTGCTGGGTGACCGCAAATGTGCCGGCGCCTCGCTTCAAATAGCGATGGGTCAATGCATAGGGCTGCTCAAACAAGGTCTCGAAGAAAGCGCCGGTCAGGTAAATAAGTTTGCTCGGGTCTGAGATATTGACAAAGGCTACTGCATTGTCCGCAAAACGTGCTCTGCACACGACGTACTTGCCTGACGTCCGGGGTGACATATCGGGGTGCAGAAACCTGGCAAGCATGGGCTCGATCGTTTGATTGAGTCGCGCCAGCATCACCCCGTCAAAGCGCTCCACATTGAAGAAGCCCTCCAGCAGTTCACGGTTACTGGCATTGTGCGCGCCAGCCTCGTTGAGCGTATGCAACGCACTCTGGCAGCGCTGCAAGTAGGTGCTGGCCAGCGCGTGGGCTTCCTGGATCTTCAACGCCTTATCGGGAAAGCGCCGTTGAATGCTGCTCATGCCGACTGCATTCATGTCGTAGGCAAACGAATACAGGCCGAGGAGGGTTTTGGAATACACCGGGCCACCGCCCAACAACGGTTCCCGGGTGTCCAGCACCCACTGCTGGTGCTCGTTGAGCCTGACCAACGGACCTTCGCGTTGCTCTCCGATAAAAATACGCCAGCGCTCGCGCCATGCCACGAGCCGAAACACCTGCCCGGCCAATGATGCGTAGGTAAAGCCTGTAAGCAGGTCGCTGTAAAGATGCGTGTCGGGGTGTTTGAGCAACTCCACCAACGCCACATCATTGGCCGCGAACGGCTGCAGGCCGGCTTGCTGCTCAGGGCTCAGTTGTAAGACGGAAGGCTCAGGCGTCGACAGCTCAGGCGTGGGGCGCGACACCACGGGTTCAAGCGCTGCGGCCTCGGGCTTGCTGGACGCCGCCATCATCAGCGTCAGGGCAAAATCCCCTACCGCTTCGCCCCACTCCCCTTGCTTTGCAGCCTCCACACCGGCACGCAACGATCCCAGGCTCTGCCATACCACCAGCGGAATACTCAACCTGGCCGGGAGGAACATCAGCGCAGTCTGTGCCAGCAACGACAGCAGGTACTTGAACGACTCCCAGTGGGCTTGTGCCGTGGAGGTCGATTGCGCCATCGCCATCTGGCGCAGCAATTGATAGTTGTCTTTGTACAGTTCCTTGAACAGATTGCCCCCAATGGGGCGGTAGGCCAGGGTCGGCGCGGCAGGCTTGAACAGTACTTCGTCCTCGGAAGCGTCGATATAGCGAGGTAAATGCGGCTCGACGAAGCCGCCGTTGGCATAGGTTCTGCGGGCATAAGGGGCAATGCGGGAGAGTATCAGCCCTTGCAGGTCGGTATCGGTACGCAACTGGTCGAGCAGGTCGGCGTCGCTGTCGCACACTTTGAAGGTAAAACGCTCGCTGTAATTGGCCCACAAAATCTGCGGCCCTGCGTCGGTCGACGCCGGGCCGACCAGGTACATCCCGCTGACCCGGTCAGGCTCACTCCCCGGCTCGGCAATCAGCTCCAGGGGCCGAATGATGATTGCGACACCGTCCAGGGGCAGGCGAGCCGAGCCATCGGGCATTTCCATGACATGGCGCAAGTAGCGGTAGGCGGTTTCACGCCTGAAGTCGATCAGTTTCTCTCGGAAGGCCTGTTCGATCACTTGTAACCCAAGGTGGCGGGCAAACTGCTGCTGGCGCCCGTCAGCCCCTGCACTGCCGGGCGCCAGCAGGGCCTGGAGCAAGGCCAGGTAGTGCCCGCCGATATCCAGCTTGCGAACCATGTGACGAAGGTAATCGGTATTCAGGGCCGGCGGCAGTGCCCCTCCGTTTTTACCTCGTACAAACAGCGTGTCTGCGTTCAACCGGGCAAAACCGCTCAGCGCAAACTGGGTCAGGCTTTGCACGGTACGGGCGGTGGCGGCCGGCAAGAAAGACGGAATATTGCCCGGCGCTACGGGCGCGGCAAGGTAGGTGTCGCTCTCCACTTCAATGGCATCCGGCTCGATCTCCTGGCCACGGAAATCGGCTTTCAGGCGCAACGTGAGCAGTGCCCGCGAGAAATCGTTTATTTCAGGGATGCCGTGCAGGTAACTCTGACCGCTCTGCCCTGCGGCCTGGTAGCGTTGCAGCCATTGCGCGTATTGCTGTTGATCGTCCGGCGTGGCTGTTTTCAGCCAGTCGGGCAGCGCGGCCTTGAATACCCGAAGGCGAGCCGATTCCATCACCCGCTCCAGCATCACTCCGGCATGGCCCTGGACCAACAGGCTCTGCGCGCTGTTTTCGAAACCCTGCGCCGACAAGGGCGTTTCCCCGGCCGAGCGACAGACAAAATCAGCATCCGCCAGCACCTTGTCGATAGCGGCTACCTGGGCGTGGACGGTGAAGTCCTGATCGATCCTCTCAAAATAGAACCAGCGGTTTTGCCCGGCGGGCTTCCAGTGCTCGCTGCCGTCCAGGTACGTCGACACGCGCCACTGCTCGGCCACGTTGACATGGGCCAGCAACTCCCAGCGCCGGGCCTTGTCCAGCAACCGTGCCTCAAGGTGCGCCGTGCAGTGATCCACAGATTCAAACCCTTCGAACCCGGCGGCCGGGGTCCAGACAATCGCCCGGCCCGCGTTGTCCGATTCCAGCCCGCCACGCTCGGTGAACAACAGGCAATTGACCACCGTCAGCGCCCCCAGCGGCCCATTGAAGGATAAGGAGATGCCAAATACATCGGGCACAAACTGATCGAGGGCCGTGCGTTGATGGCTCACGGGTTGGACCAGTACGTTGGCGAGCACCGCGCTGTCAGCCGAGCCAATGGCCTGCTCCAGGCGCATCAGCCGCAGATCGGCGCGCAACAGCGCCATTCTCAAAGTGGCCAGCCGAAACAACAACGCATCAGGTCCCTGCGGGCGGAAGGGGGTTAGAAAAAAACTACGCAGGTGCTGTGTGAACAACCGGTTGAAATCCGTGGCCGCATGGTCCAGTACCGTCAACACTTTGGTCCCCCCCAGGGTTTTCAGCACTTTCAATTCATCGCTGTTGGTTGAGCGCACGGCGGCCTGAATGAGTGCAGGGTTGGCCGGCAGCGGTTGGGCACCGGTCACACGCTCTAGAAGCGCATCAATGAGTGCCACGCAGTGCACGGGCGCAAGACTTTGCTGCTGGGCATTCAGGGCAAAGGTTTGAACCACCACAGCGGCGGCATCCAGCCGCCCGTGCCCGGCCCGTGCCAGGGCCGCTGCCAGGCGCAACCGGGCAAATGAGCGCGGGGTTGGCCAGTGACGCAGCAGCCCGTCGCGCTGGGCTTCAACTTTGGCCAGCTTCAGACTCAGCTGGCTGGCCTGGTCCGGGTTGTCAATCGGCGTCAACCTCAGGCCATAGGCCCCCGGCACAAAACGGCTGCTCCAGCGCCGCTGGCTGTTTAACCCCAGCAGCCCCTGATCGATCAGCTCCCGAACATCGAGTGCGTGATCCACCCCCGCCAAAGCGATCCGCCCGGCCCGGAACTGCTTGAGCAGCAAGCTGAAATCACTCGATTGCCGGGCCTGGATCGATTGCACGCAAACGCTGAAAGCATCTACGCAGACGTTCTCGACACTCAACCGGGGCTCGACCATGGCGGTGATCAATTCATGTTGATCCGCCGGGATGTAGGGGGCGATAGACTCAAACAGCACCGCGTCCCGCAGGCGAGAAAGCACCCAGGTTTTGAAGTGGGCGCGAGTGTCATGTTTTATCAACCCCTGGGCCCCGCTAAATGAAAACACTGGCGTGTTGCGCCCCGGATAAAAAATACCCAACAACCCGCACAACGCCACTTCGCCCCTGTCCGGATCGAACACCGACAGCTGGGCGACCCGCTCCTGAGCGGTGGGGTCGGCGCCCGCACCGAGCCGTTGCAAACGGTCGAACTGCTCCCGGGTTATCAGCCCGTCATGCAGGGCCTGCAGGCCCTGGTGATAAAACAGGTCGCCCAACCGGGCGACGCAATAATCATGGGGGCTGGGCAGCGCCCCGGCTGCGGCCTGCCAATACGCCGCCAGCGCAGCCTGCGCGCGGGCCGCCAGGTGTTCGGTGGCCTGAAGCATCACGCGCACAACACGCTGTTCGACGGCCTCCGGGCTGGCGGCACCCGCGTCGTCGCTCGCGGGGAAACTCAGGAACTCCCGGCTTTCGCGGGCAGGCAGCTGGCCCTTGCAGTAAAAATCCAGCGCCGTCGAACTCAGGGTTGTGGTGATGACCTCGGCCGTCTGGGTCGGGGATGGCGCAGGTTTGCTGCTGCGCACCCACAGGTTGTGGGGATCGAGGTTAAACCCGGGGTACTCGCCCTCGAGTGCGATGCGCAACTGGGCGTCGAGGACGGCGCGCAACGAAGGGGCACCGACCAGGCTGGCCAACGTCTCTTCCCGGCAGCGGGCCAGGTAATCAACCACCGCCTGGCTGGTGTACTGCATGACCGGCGCCTGCACCGGCTGTGTCTGCAGGGTCAGCTCACCGGCCTTTATCAACTGGGGCCGTACATCCACCGGGGTAAAATGCAGCAGCACCGCCTGCTGCGAAACATCGTCGAGCCGCTGTTGCAGCGCCAGGTGCAGCGCACTTTGGTTGGCAAACCGCTCCAACGTACCCAAGGGCGTGAATAAAAATACCGTGCTGTCGGCTGTGACGTTTTCGTTAAGCAGTAAAGCCCCGGTCCAGTGCACCGCCCGGCACTGATGACGGGACAAGAACAGGTTATAGGCCCGGCCCGGCGCATCTGGGGAAGGGGCCTCCACAGCACGCTGCAGCCACTGCTTTTCGGCCGGGCTCAGCCCATTGGCCGATTCAAGCGCCGACAGGCAATGTGTGTAGCGATTGTGCAAAGCCTGAGACGTAAAAAACGGCTCCTGGGTAGCGTTCATCGTTTATCTCGCTAACGTGGCGGGCGGCCCGGCGGGCCCCCTGAAAATGAACTCAAACGCTACTGCGGGACCGGCCAGAGCAGGCATTACTTATGTGGCACCCGCCCTGTGGCGTCATGCACACGGCAACTGCGGGTCAAGGCGCGCTATCATGCGGCCTGTATTCGCGCAGTCATGCAAACCTGCTGGCGGATGGATAATTTGGCGTTATACAAGAGGATTGGCATGTCGCCCTGGCTAACAATTGTGGGAATCGGTGAAGACGGCTTTAGCGGGCTGGGCAAAAATGCGCGCCGCATATTGCTCGGCGCAACCACTGTGTTCGGCGCCCAGCGTCAGCTCAACCTGCTGCCTGCCTGTATTCGCGCCGAACGCCAGGCGTGGCCAAGTCCATTTTCCCTGGCACCCGTACTGGCGTTGCGTGGCGATCCGGTTTGCGTGCTGGCCAGCGGCGACCCGATGCTGTTCGGTGTCGGCGCCAGCCTGGCGCGGATGATTGCCAGCGATGAGATGCAGGTGCTGTCGTCGCCTTCGTCCTTCTCTCTGGCCGCTGCCCGCCTGGGCTGGGCCTTGCAGGACGTGGTCACGCTGTCGGTGGTCGCGCGCCCGGTGGCGGCCCTCAACGCGCACCTGCACAGCGGCGTGCGCCTGCTGGTGCTGAGCAATGACGGCAAAAGCCCGGCAGCCATCGCCGCGCTGCTGCGCGAACGCGGCTTTGGCCCCAGCCGCCTGCACGTGCTGGAACACGTGGGCGGCCCGGCGGAACGGCGGGTCGAGGCCAGCGCCAATGACTGGAGCGACCCGCCCATCGCGGCCCTGAACTTGATCGCCATCGACTGCCTGGCCGATGACAGCGCCCAGCCGCTGTCACGCACCGGCGGGCTCCCCGACAGCGCCTTCAGCCATGACGGCCAGCTGACCAAACGTGATGTGCGCGCCATCACCCTCGCCCGCCTCGCACCGCTGCCCGGCCAGTTGTTGTGGGACGTGGGCGCGGGCAGCGGTTCCATCGGTATCGAGTGGATGCGCACCTGGCCCAGCTGCCGCACGCTGGCGATTGAAGCCGATGCCGGGCGCCAGCAATTGATTGAACACAACCGCGATGTGCTGGGCGTGCCAGGCCTGCAACTGATCCGCGGCAAAGCCCCGCAAGCCCTTGCAGGGCTGGAACGCCCGGATGCGATTTTCATCGGCGGCGGTGTCACCCGCGAAGGCGTGCTGGACACCTGCTGGCAGCAACTCAAACCTGGCGGACGGCTGGTGGCCAATGCCGTGACCCTGCAAAGCGAGATGCTGCTGATGAGCTGGCGCGAGCGTCACGGCGGCGAGCTGACCCGAATCCATATCGCCCAGGCCCAGCCCCTGGGTGAATTCGATACCTGGCGTCAGGCCTTGCCGATTACCCTTTTAGACGTGACCAAGCCCCTCGATGCGTGACGAAACCGCCGAACAACCCGCGCCACTGCGCAGCGGCCTGACCACCGGCAGCTGCGCCACCGCCACCAGCCTGGCCGCCGCCCGCCTGCTGCTCAGCGGCGTCAGCCATGACGCGGTACACATCACCTTGCCCAAGGGCAAGCAGGTGCAGATGCGCCTGGAGTTCTGCCGCCCGTGCGAAGGCGGGGCCGAAGCGGGCACCA
>JBILYW010000487.1:0-3489 GCA_044377555.1 Pseudomonas sp. | reverse complement strand
GCGGCTACAGCAGCAGCCAGTATCAGGACTGGATCAGTGTGCCGAACCGTTTCTGGTCGGTGGGGCCGAAAATTTCCTTGCCGTTGTTCGATGGTGGCCAGCGCTCGGCGGAGGTTGATCGTAACGAGGCGCTGTATGACCAGACCGTGGCCAAGTACCGGCAGACCGTGCTTGATGGTTTGCGTGAAGTGGAAAACTACATGGTGCAGTTGAAAGTGCTGGGCGATGAATCGGTGGTGCAAGAGCAGGCGCTGGAATCGGCCCGCGAGTCGCTGCGCTTGACCACCAACCAGTACAAGGCGGGCTTGATTGCTTATCTGGATGTGGTGTCGGTGCAAACCACGGCCCTGAGCACCGAGCGCAGTGTGCTGACCCTGCTGCAAAGCCGCCTGATCGCCAGCGTGCAACTGATCGCAGCGCTGGGCGGTGGTTGGGATGGCAACACCGACCTGAGTGCCCGGGAACAATAAATCCTGCCCCGCGGGTGCTCACCCATCCTGATGGTTGCAGCGCCTTTGTGGGAGCGAGCCTGCTCGCGATGGCATCACTGCGATTGTTCGGATCCACCGCGGGGCCAGAATCGCGAGCAGGCTCGCTCCCACAGGTCTCTACTGATAAAAACTGAACCGGTCCTTGCCACTGCGCTTGGACCGGTACAGCGCCTTGTCGGCCTTGGCCAGGGCCTGGTTGAGGCTGTCTTCCTCTTCGACACGGGTCAGCCCGATGCTGATGGTCACCGGGTGTTCGTCCGGATCTTCGCGCACCCGGCGGCACAGGGTGTCCATCAGGGCCCCGACGTCCGAGCGGCGCACACCCGACAAATACACCGCAAACTCCTCGCCCCCCAACCGCGCGTATTCATAGCCCGTCATCACCGCCTTGATGTTGGCGGCAGTGCGCTTGAGTACTTCATCGCCTATGTCGTGGCCGTACAGGTCGTTCACTTTCTTGAAGTTGTCGATGTCGATCATCGCCAGGTAGTGGTCGTACTCCCTGGGCCTTGTGCGCAACACGTCGCCGGCCAGGCTCATGAATGAGCGCCGGTTGGGGATCTCGGTCAGCGCGTCGATGTAAGCCTGGGCCACCAGCAATTTGGACATGGTGAAGTTGTGCAGTTTGACCCGGCGCAATTTGAAAAAGCTGTAAATCGTCAGGCTGCACAGAAAGGCGAAGTAGCACAGGATCAAGAGGCCGCGCAGATCCATGATCGACGCCTGGGTCATCAGGAAAGGGTTGAGCACCACGCAGTCGATAGCCGCAACACTCAGGAAGGCCCAGCGGCTGAGGGGCAAAATCGATGCGCTGTAGAGGATGCTGGAGCTTGCTAGTGCCAGCCAGATGGGCTGTGTATCTGCGGGCAAGCCGAAGATGATCAGGCGCAAGCCGAGCGTGATGACCACGACGAACATCAGGTTGAGTACGTCGAAGTGCCGGTAGTTATGAATAAAGCCAAGGATGATGGTCAGCACCACCATGGTGCTGATAAACAGCAAGGACAGGACGGTCAAGCCCTGACCGCCCTTGATGCTGACAATAAGGTTGAACAGCAGCCAGATGGCAATGCTCGAAATGTAGGTCAGCCGGCAAAAGTTGCGCAGTTTTTCGAAATCATATTGGGCAAATTCGGCTTGCAAGGCAGGTGGCGCGGCTTGTTTCGAAATCTCTTTTTCAATGGTCTTGAGCATTGCGAGCCTGGGTCACGGTCGGATGACGGGACCCGGGCGCGCAAAGACCTTTAAACACCTTCCCTGCCCGGGTTACACATGACTAACCCTAGCAGGAGTTGGCGGCTTATCGATGCGGATCGAGCCCGCCGCACGTGTCTGGCTCAGCCACTGTGGGTGAACACCTCGCCGACACTGCGCCGGCGCGCATAGTGTTCGCTGGACCGAATCAAGGCTTCAAGGTCTTCGGGGGTCACGTCTATGAACGCGTCCATCTGCTCCAGGGCCTTTTGCAAGTCTTCGGCGGTAATGCCGGGATCACCGGGGACGGGTGGGGTGACGAGTGCCGGGTTCGGCCCGGCTGCTTTTTTCGGGTAACGCACCCGGGTCAGATTGTTATAGGCCAGTGCCGCGAGCAGCATGCACACCGCGCTGAGCATCACCGGTGCCAGCAGGCCCCAGCCCAGACGGGCGCTGTCCGGATCGGCGAGCACCACCAGCAACGCCAGCGCACCGGCAGGCGGATGCAGGCAGCGCAACAGGCACATGCAAACCAGGGCCAGGCCGACGGCCAGGCACGCGGTGTCGAGGGTGCGCCCGAAAAAGTGCACCACCCCCAGCGAGACCAGCGTTGCGCACAGGTAGCCGCCGACAATCGACCAGGGTTGCGCCAAGGCACCTGACGACACGGCAAACAACAAAATGGCCGAAGCCCCCAACGGGCCGATCAAGTGCATGGCCACGGGCAGGCCAAATATCAGGCTGCACACCCAGACACTGAACAGCGTGCCAAGGGATACACCAATGGCGGCACGGCTCCATTCGGCAGGACGGGTGTTCGTAGCCGCAGGCAATAGGCGGCTGATCCAGCGGGTTTGCATGGTAAGGACAATCCGGTTTTGTAGGCGTAGCCGATAAAAAAAGGGCCTGCGGGTTTCCCGGCAAGCCCTTGAAAATGTCCCTTCATTTGGGGGAGGAACGGGCGCAGTGTGCCCCGTCATGAAGCAGTCCGCAAATGCATAATAATGCTGTTTAACTGCAATAATTTTGATGGAAGATGACGCCTGGCCCGTAAGGCAGTGGTTTTACGGGGACGAAACCGGTCTGGCCAGCTTGCCCAATACACGCTCATGTACCTCATTGCTCAACAGCCGTTGCTCCAAAAGGTCGCGCACGCCTGGGCTGTTGGCCAGCGGCCCCTTCAGCACGAGCAAGGCATCACGCAATTTCATCAACGTGTTGAGCTCCGGCATGCAGATCACCTCTGCACGGGCCGGGGGATGGGCACAGGGACGTTGCTCCGGTGAGGGTCCACACTTGGCCAACAAGGCATAACTCATGACGTCGTGCTCCATAAATGAAGGGTATGGGGAGGGTGTTCAGATCCTTGAAAGCAATGGGATGGATGCATGGCGACACTGTCGTCAATGCCGAGCATTTCGATACAAGAGGTGACATATCGGCCATTTACTCGGCAAGGGATATAGGATCTGCGCCGGTGATTGTAAAGTGCCAAAACAACGAGGTGTTGTCAGGAAATGCGCAGCTATAGATAAGATTTACGGAGAAGTTCGTAGGAGTGTTCAGCGTAAATGGTGGGCGTGGCGGTAGGGATAAATCATGCCGCTATAAGGGCATAAGCGCATGAGTGCTGATGTAACGCCTTACTGGAATTTACATCAGCGGATAAGCGCTGAAATACTTTGGGCGGCCAGGGTTTGTGGACGCCTGGTTGCGAGCCACAACCAAACGTCAACAGCCCCTAGTCGTCAAACCCTACTTGCTCGTGAATTTCATCCACTTTGAGTTCCAGCCGATACGCCAC
>JBILYW010000486.1:0-3494 GCA_044377555.1 Pseudomonas sp. | reverse complement strand
GATCGGCTCGCCGCCGCCCATGTAGCAGTGGCCCGCGTCGAACAGCAGGCCCACATCGGGGCTGGTCAGGCGCATCAGGGTGTCGATGTCGGATGGCGATTCGACGTAGGCGCCCATGTGGTGGTGATAGGCCAGACGCACGCCTTGGGACAAGGTAAACGCCGCCAATTCGTTGAGTTTGTCGGCGTAGGTTTGCCAGGCCTGTTCGGTGTGAAAACGCGGGCGCTCCACCAGCGGGATGCGCTGGCCCTGAATCGAGTCGGCCACTTCGCCGTACACCAGCACCCTGGCGCCGTTTTCTGCCAGCAAATGCACGTGACTGGCTATGGCGTCGATTTCTTCAGCCGCCGAGCGCCGTGCCAGTCGGCTGGAATACCAGCCTGAAACCAGCGCCAGATCGTAGGGCCGCAGTACATCCCCGACGCCCTTGGCGTCCTTGGGAAATTTGCCGTTGAGCTCGAAGCCTTCGTAACCGATTTGCTTGCCTTCAGTGAGTGCAGTGCTCAACGGCGTTTCGCCGCCCAATGACGGCAAGTCATCGTTGCTCCAGGAAATCGGGTTGATGCCAATACGGATTGCGGGCATGGCTGCACCTATTATTGTTTTCTAAATTAAACCTTTGATGACTTGTGGGAGCGAGCCTGCTCGCGATGCAGCCAACGCGGGGTGTCTGACACACCGCAGCGCCCCATCGCGAGCAGGCTCGCTCCCGCACAAGGGACTTACCTGCGGGCCACTTGCCAGGATTCGATCAACTGCACAAAGGTCCCTTGCACACGCTCGATCAGCGTCTGGTCGTCTATCTCGCCAGCCAGCCAGGCGCGGCTCGGCTCCTGGAAGATCGTGCGGCCCACGGCAAAGCCGCGACAGGTGGTGCTCTGGCGTGCCTGCCTGAAGCCTTCGGCCAGCACCGTGGCGGGCGCATTCAGACCCAACAGCACCACGCCCCGGCAATACGGGTCGCGCTCGTTGATCAGCGCGTCGAGTTGCTCCCACACCTGTGCGGTCTGCGCTTCGATTTTCCACCAGGCCGGGAAAATGCCCAGGTTGTACAACCGCTTGATGGCGCGGTACAGCACGTCCGGGTGGGTCGAGGGATGGTCTTTGGGCGGGATGATTTCCAGCAGCAGTTCATGCCCGCTGATCAGTGATGCGTCATACAGCCCCTTGATCTGTGCTTCCTGCTCAAGGCGCAGCAGCGGCTCGTCATCGGGGTGGAATTGCACCAGGCATTTGATGATGTGTTCTTGTGGCCAGGCAATCAGGTTGCTGCCGATCGAGCGGCCATGCTCAAAGGCCAATGGTCGTGAGCCTTGCACCTCTACCGGGCGGGCAATCCACCAGCCGCGACCGGTGGCGGCGTTCAGTGAGTCCTGCCCGAAACGCTGGTCGGCCAGCAACCCGATATCGGCGTCGATGCCCTGGCGGCGCAAGTCGGTTTCGACCCGTTCCACCGCACGGATAAACAGCTGCTTGAGGGCGCAGATGCTGTCGTGATCGCGCCCGTACTGCTGGGCAACTTCAACCAGCTGCCAGCGGTGATCGAAGGCGAACACAAACAGCTGCTTCCACTGCTTGCGCGGCACGCTGACCTGATGCAAACGCTGCAACGCTACATCCTGATCAGGACGGGTAATCGGCACCGGGCTGTTGAACAGGTAATCGAGTTCGGCGCGGGTCGGCATGGCCGGGGCGCAGGCATGGCGCGACACCACCAGCCCGCCGCAGGCATTGGCCAACTGGCAGCAACGCTCATCGCTCGCGTCCTCCAGCCAGCCGCTGAGAAAGCCGGACATAAAGGCATCACCCGCGCCCAGCACGTTGAGCACCTCCACCTGCACACCCGGGTAAATGGCGCCGTCTTCCAGCCGTGCCGGGATTTCGCCGTGGATCACGGTGCACCCCCGGGGCCCCAGCTTGACCACCAGCGTGGCGGCGGTCAGGCCGCGTACAGCGCGCAATGCAGCCAGCAAGTCAGTGCCGCCGCCGGCAATCAGAAACTCTTCTTCGGTACCCACGATCAGGTCAAAGCGCGGCAAAATCGACTGCACGTGGGCAGTGACCTTGTGGTCTTCGACAAAGCGGGTCTCGCCATCGGCCTTGCCCGCCAGCCCCCACAGGACCGGGCGGTAGTCGATATCCAGCACCCGCCGTACGTTGTGCTGCCGGGCATAGTCCAGCGCCTGAATGCTGGCCTGGTACACACCTTCGGTGGAAAAGTGGGTACCGGTAATCAGCAGCGCCTTGCTTGAGGCGATAAAGGCCGGGTTGATGTCCTCTGCCCGCAGCGCCATGTCGGCACAGTTTTCGCGGTAGAACACCAGCGGGAAGGTTTCCCGGTCCTTGAGGCCCAGCAGCACCAGGGCGGTCAGGCGCTGCGCATCGATGGTGATGGCGCTGACGTCACAGCCTTCACGGGCCAGGGATTCGGTCAGGAAGCGGCCCATGTGGTCATCGCCCACCCGGCTCAGCATGGCTGAGCGCAAGCCCAGGCGCGCAGTACCGAAGGCGATATTGGCCGATGAGCCGCCAAGGTATTTGGCAAAACTGCTGACGTCCTCCAGGCGCGCCCCTACTTGCTGCGAGTAGAGGTCGACGCCCAGGCGTCCAAGGCAGATCAAATCCAAATCACGCCCTGTGGCAAAACGAGTCTGTCCCATGCTGGCTCCTGTTATTTTTATCAGCCTGCACTCATCGCACCTACTGCCTGAGCGCTCTTTGTGGAATGAAGACTAAAACGTCCGCACACAATAAACAATATTTATTCCATAAATATTTAATGTAGAATTTTTGTTCCATATCCGTCGGCGGGCTGCGTTTTTCGCCCCTGTATCGATTCAGCGATCGGGCCATTGAACGGCTGGTCAGGATTTTATTAGCGCCTACGCTGTAGACTGCGCACGCCAATCCGCTACCTGCCCTACAAGAGCCATCTATAAGGACTCATCTATGCCATCCACTGATCAGCCGGCCCACACGCCAGAGAGCGAACAGGTCAGCCCACCGATCAATGCCGAACGCCTTCTGCAGCTGATAACCGAGGAATACGAGAGCCTGCCGCGTCAGCTCAAACGTATTGCCAGTTACATGAGCCAGCAGAGCGACCGGATCATGGTCGACCGGATCAGTGATATCGCCCGTGAGTGCGAGGTGCATCCTTCGGCCATCGTGCGTTTCTCGCAACGTTTTGGTTTCAGTGGTTTCAGTGAAATGCAGGCGCTGTTTCGCGAGGCTTATACCCACAAGGCAACGCCGGTTCAGAACTATCAGCAGCGCATTCGCAGCATGATCGCCAACAAGTCGCAAAAGGCCAGTGGCGGCGACCTGGCGCGTGAATGCATCAATGCCACGCTGTCAGGCATCGAGCGCCTGGGGCTGGAGCTCGACGATCAGGCGTTCGACAAGGCGGTGGACCTGGTGGTCAACGCCGACAACATTTATGTGGTCGGGGTGCGGCGCTCTTTCGCCGTCGCCGATTACCTGGTGTACAACCT
>JBILYW010000485.1:0-3495 GCA_044377555.1 Pseudomonas sp. | reverse complement strand
CATGCCGCAGCCTGACCTCGCCGGGGCCTGGGTCGCCCACTTCCACTTCCTCAAAACGAAGCACCTCGGGACCACCGGTTTCGTAAAAACGTACGACTTGGGCCATGCTTTTATCTCTCCAGTCAGCGTTCAGATCGCACTACGGCGATACACGTGGACTGGAATGTAAACAACGGCCGGGCCGGGCGCTTCTCATCAGACGACAGCGCCTTCTCTTTTCATGACAGGGGTTGCAAACACCTGTCGCAGCCTTCGGCAGCGGCGACAGACATCCCCTCGGCCGCCTGGAGGGTTGCCACCTTCAACCCACCCGCCACTGCTCAAACAAACTGTCAAACATCGCCTGGGCCGCTGCCGAAAGCTCATGCCCGGGTTTGGTCAAAACCCCCATGGCCCGCTCTACCACCGGCTCATGCAAGGTGATGCAGCACGCCCCCAGTTCACGCATCTGCTCGGCACACAAGGCCGGCACCACACTCACTCCCAGCCCGCTGGCCACCATGCGCCCGACCGTTGCCAGCTGATGACTTTCGAATTCCACCGGCAACTTCATCTGCCGCGCCTGCAAATGTTCCTCCAGCATCACCCGCACCGCAGAAGGTCGCTGCAGGGTAATAAAGGGCTGTTCGAGCAAGGTTTTCCAGTCAATCAGCGCACGCCCGGCCAGCAGCGAATCACGGGGCACCACCGCCACAAAACGGTCGAGATACAGCGGGGTAAACGTCAGCGACGAACCCGGCCCCGGCTCGAACGCCACCCCCAGCTCCACCTGCCGGTCGCGGACCATTTCCAGCACTTGCTCGTTGATCACATCATTGACCGTGACGTTGACCTTGGGGTAACGCACACGGAAACGCTTGAGGATGGCCGGCAGCACGTTGCCCGAAAACGACGGGATGGCCGCCAGGGTCACGCGCCCGCGCTGCAAGGTGAAACGCTGGCGCAGTTCATCCTCGGCATTGTCCCAGTCGGCAATCAGCCGACGGGCCAGGGGCAGCAGCGACTCGCCTTCCGGCGTCAGTGCCACATTGCGCGTGGTGCGGCTGAACAGGCGCCCGCCAAGGCCCTCTTCCAGCGCCTTGATGGTCAGGCTCAAGGCCGATTGCGATAAATGAAGACGCTCGCAGGCCACGGCAAAACTCAGGCTCTGGGCCACGGCGAGGAAGGCGCGGATCTGTTTCACGGTCATGGGCGGGGCCTCAAGTTGATTAATTGGTTTTATCTATCAATCAACCTTAAAAATCAACTTAACAAATCAATAGCGCACAGTGACACTCGCTACAAACGGCTAACCACCACCCACTAAAAATAAAAGAGGTGCATATGGCAGGTTTCGACAAGCGTGTGGCGACCTACGAAGAAGCCCTGGCCGGGCTCAAGGACGGCATGACCGTCATCTCTGGCGGCTTTGGCCTGTGCGGCATCCCGGAGAACCTGATCAATGAGATCAAGCGCCAGGGCATCCGCGACCTGACTGTGGTTTCGAACAACTGCGGGGTCGACGGTTTCGGCCTCGGCGTACTGCTCGAAGACCGCCAGATCAGCAAAGTGATCGCCTCTTATGTAGGTGAAAACGCACTGTTCGAGAAGCAGCTGCTGAGCGGTGAAATCGAAGTTGAATTGACCCCCCAGGGCACCCTCGCCGAAAAAATGCGCGCCGGCGGTGCCGGTATCCCGGCATTTTTCACCGCCACCGGGGTCGGCACACCCGTGGCCGATGGCAAGGAAACCCGTGAGTTCAAGGGCCGCGCCTACCTGATGGAAGAGTCCATCACCGGCGACTTCGCCATCGTCAAGGGCTGGAAAGCCGACCACTTCGGCAACGTGATCTACCGCCACACTGCGCAGAACTTCAACCCGCTGGCCGCCACTGCCGGCAAGATCACCGTGGTGGAAGTCGAAGAAATCGTCGAACCCGGCGAGCTGGACCCGACGCAGATCCACACCCCCGGCATCTACGTCGACCGGATCATTTGCGGCACGTTCGAAAAACGCATCGAGCAGCTCACCGAGCGCTCCTGATCCCCTGCCCCCAGCTCTGACGGAGTACCACCATGGCTCTTTCCCGTGAACAAATGGCTCAGCGCGTCGCCCGCGAAATGCAGGACGGCTTCTATGTGAACCTCGGTATCGGCATCCCGACCCTGGTCGCCAACTACATTCCCGAAGGCATGGAAGTCATGCTGCAATCGGAAAACGGCCTGCTCGGCATGGGCGCGTTCCCCCGCGTCGGTGAAGCAGACGCCGACATGATAAACGCCGGCAAGCAAACCGTGACCGCCCGAACCGGTGCGTCGATTTTCTCCTCGGCAGAATCCTTCGCGATGATCCGCGGCGGCCATATCGACCTCACCGTACTCGGCGCCTTTGAGGTCGACGTGCTCGGCAACATCGCCTCCTGGATGATCCCCGGCAAGATGGTCAAGGGCATGGGCGGCGCGATGGATCTGGTGGCCGGTGCGGACAACATCATTGTCACCATGACCCATGCATCCAAGGACGGGGAGTCCAAACTGCTGTCGCGTTGCAGCCTGCCGTTGACCGGCGCCGGCTGCATCAAGCGTGTACTGACCGATCTGGCCTACCTGGAAATCGACAACGGTGCGTTCATCCTCAAGGAACGCGCGCCCGGCGTCAGCGTTGACGAGATCGTGCGCAAAACCGCCGGCAAGTTGATCGTCCCGGACCATGTCCCGGAAATGCAATTCGCTTGACCCGCACCTTTTTCAGGAGAGATTCGATGCAAGAAGTCGTTATTGTCGCCGCTACCCGTACGGCGGTTGGCAGTTTTCAGGGTTCGCTGGCCACTGTCCCGGCGGCCGAGCTCGGCGCTGCGGTGATCCGTCAATTGCTGGCAAAAACCGGCCTGAACGGTAATCAGGTGGATGAAGTGATCCTCGGGCAGGTACTTACCGCAGGCTGCGGGCAGAACCCCGCGCGCCAGGCGTCGATCCTTGCGGGCCTGCCCCACACGGTCCCGGCACTGACCCTGAACAAACTCTGCGGCTCCGGCCTCAAGGCCCTGCACCTGGCGACCCAGGCGATCCGTTGCGGCGATGCCGAAGTGGTGATTGCCGGTGGCATGGAAAACATGAGCCTGGCCCCCTACGTGCTGCCCGCCGCCCGCACCGGTTTGCGCATGGGCCACGCGAAGATGCTCGACAGCCTGCTCCACGACGGCTTGACGGACGCTTTCAACGATTACCATATGGGCATTACGGCCGAGAACCTGGCGGACAAGTACCAGCTCAGTCGTGAACAGCAGGACGCCTTCGCCGCCGCTTCGCAACACAAAGCCTGCGCGGCCATCGAGGCCGGGCGCTTCGCCGACGAGATCACGCCGATCCTGATTCCACAGCGCAAGGGTGACCCGCTGGCCTTTGAAGTCGACGAACAGCCCCGCGCCGGGATCACCGCCGACGCTCTGTCCAAACTCAAACCCGCGTTCAAAAAAGACGGCAGCGTCACCGCCGGCAATGCCTCGACCATCAATGA
>JBILYW010000484.1:0-3496 GCA_044377555.1 Pseudomonas sp. | reverse complement strand
GGCGGGCGCATGGGCATCGGTTCAGACAGCCATGTGTCACTGAGTGTGGTTGAGGAACTGCGCTGGCTGGAATACGGCCAGCGCTTGCGCGATCAGCGCCGCAACCGGATGTACCGCAGCGATCAGCCGATGGTCGGCCGCACGCTGTACGACGCAGCCCTCGCAGGCGGCGCACAGGCGATGGGGCAACCCGTGGCCGGACTGGCCGTGGGCCAGCGCGCCGACTGGCTGGTACTGGACGGCAACGACCCGTACCTGGCCACCGCCCGGGACGATGCCATTCTCAACCGGTGGTTGTTTGCCGGCGGCGACCGCCAGGTACGCGATGTGCTGGTCAATGGCCAGTGGGTAGTACGCGATGGTCATCACGCTGATGAGGAAGCCAGTTGCCGCGACTTCACCCGTGTGCTGCGCGAGTTGCTGGGGTAATTTTTAACCGCAGCCTGCGGCTGCAGGAAAACTTCATCAGTGGGAGCGAGCCTGCTCGCGAAGGCCGTTCGCGAGCAGGCTCGCTCCCACAGGGGGGGCTTGATCGGGCGCAGAGTATCTACAAGGAAAGCAGATGTTTCGCCGCCCATTCCCGGACCTCGGCATAGGGGTAGTACTCCAATGCCGCAAAACCCGGAATGGCCCGCGCTTTCATCTTGGTGAACATCGGCACGCTGATCCCGCATAAAAATCGGGTCAGACGTTCTGCCGGGGGATAACTGCCCGTGTACTCCTGATGCCTGTGGATAAAAGCACCGCACAGTGCTTCAAAGTTTTTATCCACAAGCGGCGCCAGCGCGGGAGGCTCCGGCAAGTGAGCGACCTGCCCTGCACATACCGAACAATGCCCGCACTGCTGCGGGGCCTGCCCGTCGCCAAAGTACTGCGCCAGTCGATGGCTCAGGCAAGTGTCACTGGCAAACAACGCCAGCATCGCGTGAATGCGCACAATCTCGCCGCGCTCATGGGCCGTAAAGTAAGCATGCAGTTCCTGACTTAAAGCCCGGGCATCAAAATCGCTCACCAACAGGCTGTAGACCTCGGTCATCTGTTTGCTTTCCAGCTCGATCCAGCCCTTCTCCTGAAAGTAATCCAGCGCTTTGACCACACGATTGCGGTCAGCCTGATGCTGGCTGTACAACGCGTCGAAATTCACCGTGGCCCAGGTTCTGGCGCGCGTGGAGGTCTGAATGATGGCCGAGACAAACTGCTGCCGCTCGCCTTCGAACCTTGCCAGCAGCACCTCGGGCTCGATCAGGAACTTGAACCGGTATTCGGCAAAATAGGCGTAACGCGGGGCGATCAGGCCGCGCAGTTCCAGCTGAACCAACAAGGTCTTGAGCGGTAGCTGACGAATATTGCTCTGATCGGACAACGGCAGGAGCATGAACTCCCACTGCCCTTCAGGTATTGCCCCACGCAACTCATCCAGCACACAGCGAATACCCTGCAGCTCAGGCGTGTCGCCGTAGACAAAGTTTTCCAGCACGTTGAGGCTGTCGCGGTTGGCCAGCACCAAACACTCCGACGGCTGGCCATCACGCCCGGCCCGACCGATCTCCTGGCTGTAGTTTTCAATCGACTTGGGCAAGTCGAAATGCACCACATTGCGGATGTCACTTTTATCGATCCCCATCCCAAAGGCGATGGTGGCGACAATGCAGTTCAACTGGCCGCCCATGAACTGGCGCTGAATGCCCTCACGCTGCTCATGGGGCAAACCGGCGTGATAGGCGTTGGCGCTGATACCGTGCTGGCTGAGATGCTGAGCGATCTGTTCGGCGGTCTTTTGCAGCGTGACGTAGACAATGCTCGGCTGGCCGATGCGCTCGCCCATCCACTGCACCAGACGCTGACGCTTGGCCGCACCGCTGACCGGCTCGACCCATAAATTGAGGTTGGCACGATAGAAACCGGTCGTGATGACGTCCGATTCGGCAATCGCGAATTTGGTCTGCATGTCCGCGATAACATTCGGCGTAGCCGTCGCCGTCAACAGCAAGGCTTGAGGGATATTGAACTGGCGCTGGTAGTCCGGGAGCTTCAAGTAGTCCGGGCGAAAGTTATGCCCCCACTCGGAAATACAGTGCGCCTCGTCTACCACCAGCAGCGAAATCGGTACCTGCTGCAAAAAATTACGGAAGCGCTCGTTCTTCAGGCGCTCGACCGAAATCATCAGAATCTTCAATTCGCCAGACCTGGCCCGGGCCATGACTGCGCTGGCGTCCTCACGGCTTTGCGCCGAATCAATGCTGGCAGCCGCAATCCCGTGGCGCTGCAAAAACGCCAACTGATCCTGCATCAGGGCCAGCAAGGGGGACACCACCAACGTCAGGTGAGGCAACAGCAAAGCCGGCAATTGGTAGCACAACGACTTGCCCGACCCCGTCGGAAAAATCGCCGCCGCCGACCGACCGGCCAATACAGCACTGATGGCTGCCTCCTGGCCTGCTCGAAATTGTGGATAACCGAAAACCTGTTCCAGGGTGTTGTGCATTACTGTCACTCCATTGACCGCTGCAAAGCGCAAAACTTTATCGCGAGAAATACAGCCGATCGAGAAAAGGTCGGAGGCAAATTGAGAAGGGATGATACAGGGTCGGGCTTGTAGTGGCTGTCGAGTACCCTGCCATCAGAAACAACGTTAAAGTTCAGGCCCAAAGAGCTGGACCTCCATGATGAAACTCGCCACCGATCTGCCTGACACCCACACCTTGCGCGAGCTGATGCAATTGCTGCATGAAGAAATCGGCCTGCCGGACCACAAGACCATCAGCCTGAAAACGTCGATCAATATCGACCTGGGTTGCAACGGCACGGATGCCCAGCATCTGATGGAAGCCCTTGAAGAACGTTTCGGCCTGGAGTTGGCGGACTATGATGCCTATCGCTACTTCCAGCCAGCAGGCAACGACCCGCACTTCAAGCGCAACGCCAAAGGCCGGGGCAGCAAGGTGCCGCTGACCATTGGCATGTTGTATGAGGCCATCAAGGCCGGCCATTGGGATACGCAAGCGCTGGAAGGTTAAATTTCAGGCACAAAAAAGCCGCCCTCTCAGGCGGCTTTTTTGTGGATCAACACACTGACCGAATGCTTACGCCTTCGGGCCAGCAGCCTTGATCGCGTCGCTGACGTCGAACTTCTTGAAGTTCTCTACGAACAGGCCGGCCAATGCCTTGGCAGCTTCGTCATAGGCAGCTTTATCAGCCCAGGTGTTTCGCGGGTTGAGCAGAACAGTGTCAACGCCCGGCACGCTCAATGGCACGTCGAGGTTGATGGTGTCCAGGTGCTCGGTTTCTGCGCCGATCAGAGCACCGCTCTGGATCGCTGCAATCACGCCACGAGTAGTCGGGATGTTGAAACGCTTGCCAACGCCGTAGCCACCGCCGGTCCAGCCGGTGTTAACCAGGTACACCTTGGAGCCGAAGCCGCGGATGCGCTTGATCAGCAGCTCTGCGTATTCGCCAGCCGGACGCGGGAAGAACGGTGCGCCGAAGCAGGTGGAGA
>JBILYW010000483.1:0-3497 GCA_044377555.1 Pseudomonas sp. | reverse complement strand
CCTGGCCCAGGGTCTGCCAGGCGCAGTGGTCATAATTGCCGATCCGTCCGCCACCGGCGGCGAATACGGCATTCTTGACCACGTCCACATGGCTTGGGGGAACGAAAAAGCTGAGCTTGTACATCGCTTTTAATCTACCCAGACGCGAGCGTTACGGAACATGCGCAACCACGGCGCATCTTCGTTCCACTCTTCCGGACGCCACGAGTTCTGCACGGCGCGGAACACACGCTCAGGGTGCGGCATCATGATCGTCACACGGCCGTCACGGCTGGTAAGACCGGTAATCCCGCGCGGCGAACCGTTAGGGTTGGCCGGGTAGCTTTCCGTGACCTTGCCGTGGTTGTCGACGAAACGCATCGCCACGCAACCCGACAGATCCGCTTCAAGCAGGGCTTCAGGGCTCGCGAATTCAGCGTGACCTTCGCCGTGAGCGATAGCGATCGGCATGCGCGAACCGGCCATGCCCTGCAGGAAGATCGAGTTCGACTCCTGCACTTGTACCATCGCCACACGGGCTTCGAACTGCTCGGAACGGTTACGCACGAAGTGCGGCCAGAACTCGCTGCCCGGAACCAGTTCGCTCAGGTTGGACATCATCTGGCAACCGTTGCACACACCCAGGGTGAAGCTGTCGGTACGCTCGAAGAAGCCCTGGAACGCATCACGTGCACGGGCGTTGAACAGAGCCGACTTGGCCCAGCCTTCACCGGCACCCAGTACGTCGCCGTACGAGAAACCGCCGCAGGCGACCATGCCCTTGAACTCGTTCAGGTCGACACGGCCGGCCAGAATATCGCTCATGTGCACGTCGATGGCGTTGAAGCCGGCACGGTCAAACGCCGCTGCCATTTCAACCTGACCGTTGACGCCCTGCTCACGCAGTACGGCCACTTGAGGGCGAATGCCTTTCTTGATGTACGGCGCGCTGATGTTGTCGTTGACATCAAAGCTCAGCTTGACGCTCAGCCCAGGATTGTCTTCTTCCAGCAGTACGTCGAACTCTTGATCGGCACACTCGGCGTTGTCACGCATGCGCTGGATCTGGTAGCTGGTCTCAGCCCACTGACGCTGCAGCAGACGGCGCTGACCTTCAAACACGGTCTGACCATTGAACTCGATGCTTACATCGTCACAGTTGCGCGGCTGGCCAATAACCGACACGCAGTCGCCCAGGCCGGCAGCGCTGAACTGCGCAAGGATGTCAGCCATGGAATCCTGACGAACCTGAATCACCGCACCCAGTTCTTCGTTGAACAGGATGGCAGGGATGTCAGCAGCCGTTTCAGCCAGGCCGTCGAGCACCAGGTTGACGCCGCAGTGACCGGCAAACGCCATTTCCATCACGCTGGTCAGCAAACCACCGTCGGAACGGTCGTGGTAAGCCAGCAGGTGACCATCGGCATTCAGGCCCTGGATCACGGCGAAGAAGGCCTTGAGGTCTTCTGCGTCATCAACGTCAGGGGCCTGGTTGCCCAGCTTGCCGTAGGTCTGGGCCAGGATCGAGGCGCCCATACGGTTTTGGCCGCGGCCCAGATCGATCAGAACCAGGTCGGTCAGGCCCTTGTCCATACGCAGTACGGGGGTCAGGGTCTGGCGAACATCCAGCACCGGAGCAAAACCGGTAACCACCAGCGACAGCGGCGAGGTAACAGTCTTGTCTGTGCCGTCTTCGTTCCAGCGGGTTTGCATCGACATCGAGTCTTTGCCCACCGGGATGGTGATACCCAGTTCAGGGCACAACTCCATGCCGACAGCTTTTACGGTGTCGTACAGACGGGCGTCTTCGCCCGGGTGACCGGCCGCCGACATCCAGTTGGCCGACAGCTTGATGTCGCTGATCTTGCCAATGCGCGAGGCCGCGATGTTGGTCAGGGTTTCGCCGATGGCCATACGGCCCGATGCCGGAGCATCCAGCAGTGCCAGCGGAGTGCGCTCGCCCATGGCCATGGCTTCACCGGTGTACACGTCGAAGCTGGTGGCGGTGACGGCAACGTCAGCCACGGGAACCTGCCACGGACCGACCATCTGATCGCGGGCAACCAGGCCGGTAATGGTGCGGTCGCCGATGGTGATCAGGAAGCTCTTGCTGGCCACGGCCGGGTGATGCAGAACACGCTCGACGCACTCGCCGATGCTCAGTGCAGACGGGTCGAAGTCGTCGCCCATCTCGGCTTCACGCACTGCCGAACGGTGCATGCGCGGCGCCTTGCCCAGCAACACTTCCAGTGGCATGTCCACCGGGTTGTTGCCGAAATGGCTGTCGGTCACGGTCAACTGCGGCTCGGCAGTGGCTTCACCGACTACGGCAAACGGGCAACGCTCACGTTCGCAGATCGCCTGGAAGCGGTCGAAGTCTTCGACGCCCACGGCCAGAACGTAACGTTCCTGGGATTCGTTGCTCCAGATTTCGTGCGGGGCCATGCCCGGCTCGTCATTTGGAATGTTGCGCAATTCGAAGCGGCCACCGCGGTCGCCGTCGTTCACCAGCTCAGGGAATGCGTTGGACAGACCACCGGCACCCACGTCGTGGATGAAGCTGATCGGGTTTTTGTCACCCAGCTGCCAGCAACGGTCGATCACTTCCTGGCAACGGCGTTCCATTTCCGGGTTTTCACGCTGTACCGAAGCGAAGTCCAGGTCAGCCGAACTGGCGCCAGTGGCCATGGAGGAAGCTGCGCCGCCGCCCAGACCGATCAGCATCGCCGGGCCACCCAGCACGATCAGCTTGGAGCCAACGGTGATTTCGGCTTTCTGTACGTGTTCGGCGCGGATGTTGCCCATGCCGCCGGCCAACATGATTGGCTTGTGGTAACCACGAACTTCTTCGCCACGGGGGGTGGTGATCGATTGCTCGAAGGTACGGAAGTAACCGGTCAGGGCCGGACGGCCGAATTCGTTGTTGAACGCAGCGCCGCCCAGCGGGCCTTCGATCATGATGTCCAGCGCGGTAACGATGCGCTCAGGCTTGCCGTACGGCACTTCCCACGGCTGTTCAAAGCCCGGGATGTTGAGGTTGGACACGGTGAAACCGGTCAGGCCTGCCTTTGGCTTGGCGCCACGGCCGGTAGCGCCTTCGTCGCGGATCTCGCCGCCGGAACCGGTCGCAGCACCCGGGAACGGGGCGATGGCGGTCGGGTGGTTGTGCGTCTCAACCTTCATCAGGATGTGCACCGGTTCCTGCACCGCGCCGTACTGGCGGGTTTCAGGGTCCGGGAAGAAACGCCCTGCCACGCTGCCGACGATCACGGAAGCGTTGTCCTTATAAGCAGACAGCACGCCTTCGCTGTGCATCACGTAGGTGTTCTTGATCATGCCAAACAGGCTTTTTTCCTGGCTTTGGCCGTCAATGTCCCAACTGGCGTTGAAGATCTTGTGGCGGCAATGCTCGGAGTTGGCCTGGGCAAACATCATCAGTTCGATGTCGTGGGGGTTGCGGCCCAGACCGTTGAAAGCAGTGACCAGGTAATCGATTTCGTCTTCAGCCAGCGCCAGAC
>JBILYW010000482.1:0-3503 GCA_044377555.1 Pseudomonas sp. | reverse complement strand
GGGTTATTTCTGTTGACCCGCGCCGAGGCCAGCGCCAGCAACCCCGCTCCCACATGGGGTTGTGCAGTTTCAAGCCTTAACCTTTGCTTTTGCTGTAGCCACGGGATTAATCAAGCGACGCGATCGCCCCTCACAGAAGGCCGAACGCAGGTGCTGTTCTGGGGGTGACGCGGCAGGACGCCGCGCCAGCCGCGATGGGCCATGGATGGCCCGTCGCGGCGTGCCCCCATAACAGTGCCGGAGTGAAGGCAGCGGGGGAGCCTGGGCGACCTCGGCCGTATGGCAGGGCAAGGACTTTTTGGTTCCGTTTGGGTCCTTGCAAAAGGGACTCGCTGTAAGAGCGAAACCAATATTTCAGTTAAACGCGAATGCCGGATATGTACCCGGTATTGCAGTTATTCATCAGCCAAGGCGCGATTTGGCAGGCGCACCGCATTTCCCGTATCACAGGCAAGCCCACTCCCGCCGTTGTCTTACGCCATCGAATCACCACGACGCGGCGCCGCTGCCGGGCTGTCGTCCAGCGCCGAGATACGCGCTGCTGATTCAGCATCCACTTCACGCAGCGACTTGCCGCGGGTTTCGCGGGTCAGGCTGACGGCTATGACCGAGATCACCGAGGCACCCACCAGGTACCAGGCGATCGGCGTGGAGCTGTGGTACTTGTTGAGCAAGGTGATGGCGATCAGGGGGGCCAGTGAGCCGGCAAAGATCGGCGCCACCTGATAGCACAGCGACAACGCGGTATAACGCACATGCGTCGGGAACATCTCGGCCATCAACGCCGAGTAAGGTGCGTAGGTCATCGACTCAATGGCCAGGCCCAGAGTGATGGCGGCCATGATCAGCCAGTTGTTGCCGGTGTCCATCATCGGGAAGCCAACAAAACCCCAGAACGCAGTGAGCACGGCCCCCACCAGGTACACCGGTTTGCGCCCCACCAGGTCAGACAGGTAACCCATCAGCGGGATCAGGAAGAAGTGCAGCAGATGCGCGCCGAACATCAGGAACAGGATTTCCGAGGTGTCCTTGTGTACCACCAGTTTCAGGTAGGTGATCGAGAAGGTCACCACGGTGTAGTACAGGATGTTTTCCGCAAAACGTGCACCAATGCCCACCAGCACGGAACGCCAGTGGTGACGCAGTACTTCAACCACGCCCAGTTGCTGTTGCTTGTTTTGCGCCTGACGGGCCTGGGCTTCCTTGAAGATCGGTGCGTCGTCGACGCTGGTACGGATCCAGTAGCCGATCAGCACCACAATCGCCGAGAACCAGAACGCTACTCGCCAGCCCCAGGCCAGGAAGTCGGCTTCCGAGAGGGTGGTGGACAGCAGCAGCAAGGCGACGGTGGCGACCAGGTTGCCCGCGGGCACCCCGGCTTGCGGCCAGCTGGCCCAGAAGCCCCGGCGATTGTCCGGGCAGTGTTCGGAAACCAGCAAAATCGCTCCGCCCCATTCCCCGCCAAAAGCGAAGCCTTGAATCAGGCGCAGTACTACCAGCAGCACCGGTGCGGCGTAGCCGATCGTGTCGAAGCCGGGCAGGCAACCCATCAGGAAGGTGGTGATGCCCACCACGACCAGGCTCAGTTGCAGCAGACGTTTGCGCCCGAACTTGTCCCCGTAGTGACCGAACACCAGCCCGCCCAGAGGGCGCGCCAGAAAGCCGACCGCGTACAGGGCAAAGGCGGCGATGATGCCGTCGATCGGGCTGTCGGTCTGGCGGAAGAATAACTGGCCAAAGACCAGCGCCGAGGCGGTGCCATAGAGGAAAAATTCATACCATTCGGCGACGGTGCCGGCCATGGCGGCAGCCACGACGCGTTTTAGTCCCGCCGGGGTGGTTGTAGCGTGAGAGGGTTGTGTCGACATGCTGTGTGTCCTGTATGGGCATGAAAGCGTGGGCCGGGGCAGTCATTGTTTGTTGCCTTCGGCTGTGTAGATAGTATTTCGTATACGATTTATTTCGAGTGTTGTGTGCCAATCAATCCGGGCTGCGGCGATCCTGCAGCCGCTGCCGAGGCAGGAGGCTGCGATAAGGTGCGACTTCAAAAACACAGGGCCGCTTCGCAGCTTCGTCAGTGGCTACAGATTTGCACGGATTCCAGAGTGTTAATGGGCACCGGGCCAGGTATCAGACAGTCGATACCCTTGTGGCCACGGGTCGCTCGGGTCGAGCAGGTGCTGGTGGGTGCCGGTGATCCAGGCACGCCCGGAAATGCAAGGGTAGATAGCCGCTCGCCCGGCGACTTCGGTCATGGAGTCGATGCGGCAATGGAACTCGGAACCGATGATCGAGCGCCCGACAAAACGGTCCCCGACCTTCAGCACGCCCTTGGCCTGCAACACGGCCATGCGCGCCGAGCAACCGGTGCCACAGGGCGAGCGGTCGATCTTGCCCGGGCGGATCACCACGGCGTTGGCGCCACTGGCGATACCGTTTTCATACACCAGGGGGGCCGCGATCTGGCAGAAGGAAATATGCGACCAGTCAGGGTTCAGCGGGTGGACGAAGCCCAGTTGCTCGTTGGCAGCGCGGGTAATCTTCAGGCCCACTTCGACGATATCTTTGGCTTCGTCAGGGCTGATGGAGAACCCCAGCTCCTTGGCATCGGCGAGCACAAAACTGTCGCCGCCATAGGCGGTGTCGACCTTGAGCGAGCCCAGACCTTCCACTTCGATCCAGGCATCCAGGCGGTCGGCGAAGGAGGGCACGTTCTTGATTTCAACCCGCTCCACCTTGCCGTTGCGGCACTCGGCCACGGCTTCGATCAGCCCGCCCGGCGCTTCGAGCACCAGCCGGGTCTGGGGCTCGGTCATCGGCAGAATCCCGCTGTCGAGCAACACCGTGGACACGCAGATGGAGTTGGAACCCGACATCGGCGGCGTGTCGGCCGGTTCCATGATGATCCAGGCCATTTGCGCCCGCGGGTCCTTGGCCGGCACCAGCAGGTTGACGTGGCGGAACACACCGCCCCGGGGCTCATTGAGCACAAAGTTGCGCAGGGTTTCGTCCTGGGCAATCCAGCGGGACTGCTCCCACACCGTGGCCCCGGGTGGCGGGGCCACGCCGCCAACGATCACATCACCGACTTCGCCCTCGGCGTGACAACTGACCACATGAATGACTTTCGATGAACGCATGGTTTGCTCCGTGTTGTGTCTGTGTGAACGCTAGTCCGCTCCCACGGTGATCTGAACTATTTGACCGACTTGAGGAAGGCCGCGGTTTCGGCGTGTACAGGGTTGCCTATGACTTGATCGGGGGTGCCGATTTCGTGCACCAGGCCATTGCGAAAGAACGCCACGCGGTCGGAAACATCCCGCGCAAAGCGGATTTCGTGAGTCACCAGCACCATGGTCATGCCGTCTTCGGCGAGCATGCGCATGGTGTCCAGCACTTCACCCACCAGCTGCGGGTCGAGGGCCGAGGTGGCTTCGTCAAACAGCATGTAGTCCGGCGACATGGCCAGGGCGCGGGCTATGGCCATGCGCTGTTGCTGCCCG
>JBILYW010000048.1:0-10656 GCA_044377555.1 Pseudomonas sp. | reverse complement strand
CGCGATTTCTACCATGGCTTCACGCAGGAAGAAGTCCAGGGTCTTGCCAATGGTTTCGCTCAGCTCGGTGGTGGGTGTCCAGTCGATCAGACGACGGGCGTTTTCAACACTTGGTTTGCGATGGCTCACGTCCTGGTAGCCGGTGCCGTAGAACGACTGGCTTTCTACGTCGCGGAAACCGGCAAACGGAGGGAAGTTGGCACGCAGTGGATGCGCTTCGAACTGACGCAGCAACTCTTCACCCAGTTGACGAATGCTGGCTTCGTTATCCGGGTTACCGATGTTGATGATCTGGCCGTCGCACTTGCCACCCTTGTTGTCGATGATGCGTGCCAGAGCTTCGATACCGTCGGCCACGTCTGTGAAGCAGCGTTTTTGTTCGCCGCCGTCAACCAGACGGATCGGGGTGCCTTCCACCAGGTGCAGGATCAGTTGAGTGATCGCACGCGAGCTGCCAACCCGTGCCGAATCCAGACGGTCAAGGCGTGGGCCCATCCAGTTGAACGGACGGAACAGGGTGAATTTCAGGCCCTTCTGGCCGTAGGCCCAGATAACGCGGTCAAGCAGTTGCTTGGAGACCGAGTAGATCCAGCGTTGCTTGTTGATCGGACCAACGATCAGGTTGGAGGTGTCTTCGTCGAAGTTCTTGTCCTGGCACATGCCATACACTTCGGACGTGGACGGGAAAATCACGCGCTTGTTGTACTTGACGCAGTAGCGCACCAGCTTGAGGTTTTCCTCGAAGTCCAGTTCGAATACGCGCAACGGGTTGCGGGTGTATTCGATTGGCGTGGCGATGGCCACCAGCGGCAGGACCACGTCGCATTTTTTGATGTGGTATTCGATCCACTCGGTGTGGATGCTGATATCGCCTTCCACAAAGTGGAAGTTGGGGTGGCTGCGCAGGCGGTCGATGGCGTCGGAGCCGATGTCCAGACCGTACACTTCGTAGCGGTCGTCTTGCAGCAGGCGCTCTGACAGATGGTTACCGATAAAGCCGTTCACGCCAAGGATCAGGACGCGGGTGCGACGTGCCGGGCGACCGGACTCGCTGCCACGCAGGCGCGAACCTTCAACCAGACCCAGTTCACGGGCCAGTTGCGGGCCGCTCAGGTACAGGCCGTTGTCATTGCGCTGGCCGGCAGTGACGATCAGGGAGTCCTGGCCGCAGGCAATGCGCAGCGGGTCGCAGCTGATCACCTGGCCAGGGGCATGGCCCTGATTGCCGGCAACCACTTCGGCGCCCCAGACAATCAGTTTGTGCTCGCCCACGGCGCAGAAGGCGCCCGGGTATGGTTGGGTAACAGCGCGAACCAGGTTGAACAGTTCTTCGGCCGGACGGCTCCATTGCAGCAGGCCATCTGCCGCTGTGCGGCGACCGACGTAAGTGGCCTTGGATTCGTCTTGCGGGGTTTCCTGGAGCTTGCCTTCAGGCAGCAGCGGCAAGGCTTCGGCCAGCAGTTGAGCGGCGGTCTCGCGCAGTTTGGCGTGCAGGCTCAGTGCGGTGTCGGAACGCTCGATGCTGATGCGTTGCTGGGCCAGGATGGCACCAGCGTCGGCACGCTTGACCATGCGGTGCAGGGTTACGCCGGTTTCGGTTTCGCCGTTGACCAGCACCCAGTTGGCCGGTGCGCGGCCACGGTAGCGCGGCAGCAACGAACCGTGCAGGTTGAAAGCACCCTTGCTGACGCTGGACAGCAGTTCTTCGCCCAACAGGTTGCGGTAGTAGAACGAGAAAATGTAATCGGCGTTCAGCTTGCGGATACGCTCGATCCACAGTGGGTGGTTAGCGTCTTCCGGCGCGTGTACCGGGATGCCTTTACGGGCGCACAGTTGAGCAACCGAAGCGTAAAAGTTATTTTCCTTGGGGTCGTCAGCATGGGTAAACACAGCAGCAATTTCATAACCTGCATTGAGCAAGGCTTCGATGCCTGTGCAGCCAATATCGTGATAGGCGAAAACAACGGCTTTCAAACTCATGATTGGACCTGTGCGGAAGTAGAGGAAGTCTGGTTGCTAGTTGGAACGGAAGAAGTTGCAGGTTCGGCGCGAACGATTTTCTCAATGAAAAACCGTGGCCGGGCCCGCACATCGCTGTACATGCGACCCAGGTATTCACCCAGTAGCCCCATGCCGATAAATTGCCCGCCGGTGAATACAAACAGCACCGCAAACAGTACGAAAGTACCGTGGCCGGCCCAGGAGGCGCCGAAGATCAGGCGCAACATGACCAGCGTAATGGCGAACAGCACGCCCAGTACCGCCATGCTGAAACCGAGAATGCTCAGCAGGCGCAACGGGGTGGTGGTCATGCACGTGATCAGGTCGAACATCAGGTTGATCAGGCGCATCGGGCTGTACTTGGAATCACCGTGTTCCCGCTCGGCATGCTCTACCAGCACTTCAGTGGTATGACGGGCAAAGCTGTTGGCGAGAATCGGGATAAAGGTGCTGCGTTCGCGACAGGCCAGCATGGCGTCGACGATGGAGCGGCGATAGGCGCGCAGCATGCAGCCGTAGTCGCTCATGGCTACGCCGGTGGAACGTTGCACGGCCAGGTTGATCACGCGCGAAGGCCAGCGGCGCCAGGCGGAGTCCTGACGGTTGTTGCGCACGGTGCCGACCACGTCGTAACCCAGTGCCGCTTGTGCGACCAGGCGCGGAATTTCTTCCGGCGGGTTCTGCAGGTCGGCATCGAGGGTAATGATCACATCGCCTTTGGAGTGCTCAAAACCGGCCATGATCGCGGCATGTTGCCCGTAGTTGCGGTTGAGGATCACCGCGACAACGTGGCTGCCTTCGCGCTCGGCCGCTTCTTCAAGCAGTTGCGCCGACCTGTCCCGGCTGCCGTCATCGACCAGCACGATTTCATAGGCCTGGCTCAACTGCGCACAGGCCGCTTCAGTGCGGCGCAGGAGTTCGGGCAAGCTCTCTTCTTCGTTGTAGACCGGGATGACGATCGACACACACTGGATAGGGTAGGGTTTCAAAGTATTCGTTCCAGTCAGTTTCAATGGCACAAGACGACATGTCTGAGTCGGCCCCACTCAAGCGCACTTTTAGAGGCTCGCGCTCTTCACGAGTAAAGACTATTACTTACAAACGTAAAGATATTAAATTGCGTTATCTACATGATTTTCCTGCTAACTCCAGGGGGTTTCCCTATGAGGCAGGGGTATACGTTAAACGCAACTTTGTGAAAAACCTATGAAAGTTAGATCAACAGTCCATGTTTTCTAAACACTAGACAGGTGCTATTCAGGAATAGCCTTTATAAGGGTCAACGCTGATCTTTCGACGGTGACAGCGCCTGTCTGACGTGGGTAGATTCTTACATCAATTGTACGAATTTGAACAGTTATTCAAGGCAGTAAATAAAAAAAAGGCATGGCTTTGTTAGAGCAAAACTATCGTAGCGCCAACCTGCGGATATGTGACGCATGTCACATCGGTTGGCGCTGTCAAAAGACGTTGGTTAATTCAATCCCAGCTTGCCGCGCAGGGTCGACAAGTCTTCGGCCAGGGTATTGACCGGGCCGATCAGCGCCTTGCGATCGTTGTCCTTGACCTTGTCGTAGGTTTCAAAACCACCGTCGGCGGTTTTGTACTTGGCCAGGATCTTGTTAACCGTGGCGAAGTTTTTATCCACCTTGGCCGCAAAGGCCTTGTCGCTCTGTTCGATTTGCGCGCGGAACAGGTCGAAGATCTTTTTCGCGCCGTCCACGTTGCCCTGGAAGTCATACAGGTCGGTGTGGCTGTAGCGGTCTTCCTCGCCGGAAATCTTGGTGGCGGCCACTTCTTCCATCAGGGCTGCGGCACCGCCGACGACTTTTTCGGGCGGGAAGGTCAGCCCGGCGACGCGGGTTTGCAGGTCTTTCACATCGTTGTTCAGGCCGTCGGCCAACTGATCAAGACCTTGGGTGCTGTTCTCGGAGAACAGCCCGTATTCGATGCGGTGAAAGCCGGTGAAGTCGGGGGCGGTTACGCCTTTTTCGTGGTCATCGACCCGGGAATCGATCGAGGCATCAAGGTCGCTGAACAGCTCGGCAATCGGTTCGATCGACTCGTAGTACACCCGGGTCGGTGCGTAGAGTTTTTTGGCCGTGGCCAGGTCGCCTTTTTTCACGGCATCGGTGAATTTCTGCGTGTTGCTGCCCAGCTCATCCAGTTGCTCGGTGACGTAGATTTTGTAGTCCGAAACAGGTTGCACCAGGTCCAGCGGTGCGGTTGCAGCCAGTGCCGAGAGCGGGGTGTGGAGCAAACCCAGGGCCAGGAACAGTGCGAGCGGCGTCTTCTTCATGGGACTTTTTCCGGTTGGTTGAGGGGGTATTTGCATCTGCTTGCGCAAGGAGTTCGCGCTAAGCACTGGCATCGAGCAAGGCGCGGCCAATGAAGTCCTGGTCACTGCGCACGCCCGGCAGGGTGAAGAAATAGCCGCCGCCCACCGGCTTGAGGTATTCCTCCAGCGGTTCGCCGTTGAGGCGGGTTTGTACGGCGATGAAGCCTTTGTCCAGATCGCTCTGGTAACAGATGAACAGCAGGCCCATGTCCAGCTGGCCGTTCTTGTTGACCCCGTTGGAGTAGTTGAATGGCCGGCGCAGGATCAGGCTGTCGCGCGTTTCGTGGGTGCGCGGGTTGGCCAGGCGGATATGGGCGTCCAGCCTGGTGATTTTGCCGTGGGGGTCTTTGCTGTAATCCGGTACATCGGTTTCGCGGGTGCCGTCCATGGGGGCGCCACTGGCCTTGTTGCGGCCGAAGATGCTTTGTTGCTCTTGCAGTGGCGTGCGGTCCCAGCGCTCGACGAAATTACGGATGATGCGCACCGCCTGGTAGCTGCCGTTGACCGCCCAGGCGGGCTCGTCGCTACCGGGTTGGACCCAGACAGTCCGGTTCATTGCCGTGCCGTCGTTGGAGTCGGGGTTGGCCGAACCGTCGCGAAAACCCAGGAAGTTGCGCGCGCTTTGCGCCGGTTCGCCGGGTTTGGTCGGGGCTTGTGGCGGTACGGTGCCTTCTTGTTTCCAGCGCACCAGCAGCAAGTCGGGCAGGTTTTTGACGATGTCACGCAGGGCGTGAATGTTGGTATCGGCGGTATTGGCGCAAAACTGCAGGCTCAGATCGCCGTGGCATTGCGCAGAATCCAGTGCGTCATTGGGAAATCCCTGCATGCGGCTCAGGCGCTTGGGCTTGCTGGGCGACAGGCCGAAGCGCTCATCAAACAGGGATTCGCCCACCGACACCGTGACCGTCAAGTTATCCGGGGTTACGACCGGGCCGAGAATGCCTGAGTCAACCGGTGGCAGCCTGGGGTCAACCTGAGGCACCGGGCCGCCCTTCATCAAGAAGGCAATGCGCTCGTTCAGGGTGCGGAACAGGCGCTCCAGGTCTTCACGGTCTGCGGCCAGCACATCGAAGGCCACCAGCATGCCAGCGGCCGGGCGCGGGGTGACAATGCCGTTTTGGTGCTGGCCGGTAAAGTCGTGATGATCCCGGGTTTTGTCGCTGCTGGGCGCCTGGGTCACCTGCGCGTTTGCCGGGCTGCTCGCCGCCATGGCCGGACAGCTCAGGGCTCCACCGGCCAGCGCCGCACCTGCGACCCCCATGCCCATAAGGATGCGACGGCGTTGCAGATTGAATGAATCGGGGTTTTGTTCTGAATCGCTCATGTGCGTCTCGTCTGCAATTACAGGCCGCTAAGGCCGAGGGCGGGATCGATTCCATCGAATGCATCGGCCACAGCCTTGGCCTTGTTACTGATTTGTTGGCGCTGTTGGGCGCTGACCGTGTCGTAGGTGCGGTAGCCCTGCGGGGTTTTCAGGCCATTGAGTTCGGCTTCAAACGAAGCTCCGGCGCTATCGAGGGTGTGCAGCAGGTCGGGATTTTTCCTGGTCAGTAACGGGCGCAGCAGATCAACCACCTTGCGCGAGGCTTGCAGGTTGGCGGCAAAGCCATTGAGGTCGATATGGCTATAGCGCTCTTCTTCGCCGCTGTTGGCGCGGCTATCAGCCAGGTTGTGCAGGGTGCGGGCAACAATGCTGACCAGTTGCTCGGGGGGGAGCGATTGCGCCAGCAGTTGTTGCTTGAGTTGCACGGCGTTGGCTTGCAGTTGCCGGGCAATCGGCGCCAGGCCCTGTGTGCTGCGCTGATCGAACAGGCCGTACTCCAGGCGATGGAAACCGGTGAAGCCGGGGTCCTGCTCGCGTTTTTCGAAGTAGTCGGCACGGGCGTTGATGGCGTTATCCAGCTCGGCCAGTCGTTGCGCCGCCGGGGCCAGTCGCTGATACGCCTCGCGCGCGGGGATATATAAAGCCTGTGCCTGTTGCAGATCGCCGGCGGCAATGGCTAGGGACAGTGCATCCGCGGCCTTGATCAGTGCCGTGCCCTGGGTGCTCAGGTAAACCCGGAACTCTGACAACGGGCCGATAAACGCCACCATCGATGGGCGCGCATTGGCGCTGGCCTCGGACGCGGCAGTCGGCGTCACGTGCAGCGTACCGCGGGGGTTGCTGAGCAGGCCGCAGGTGATGGCGTAATCCCCGGGTGCCAGAGTTGCGTTGATCACCTGGCTCAGGCCCGGAGCGATGTTTTCTCGCTCTTCGACTACCAGCACGCCGTCGAGAATTTCCCATTCGACCGCCCGTTCCGAGGCGTTGACGATACGAAAGCTGTTGAAGCCGGCCGGTACGGTCAGAGCATTGGGTTCGCAGCTATGGGGGTGAATGGTGACTGTGACTTCGTTGCCGTGGGCCTTGCGCTTGGCCGCAGCCAGTTGCGAGGCGTAGTAGAACAACCCGCCGGCCGCGATCATCACGATCACCGAGCCGGCCACCGCCCAGCGCAATGCGCGTGGGGGGGTACCGCTTGCAGGGGTAGGCATGCTTGACCTTATGGGTTTGTTACGGAGGAAGTGCGTGTGGTGGTGGTCGGCGCTGGCGGGCGAAAGAACATCGCCAGCGTCACTACCAGATAGATCACATAGGCGCCGAGCACGCTGACTGTTGGCGCGTCCTGATAGCCGAACATGCCGGCCAGTACGGAGCCCAGCGGGCCGTCCATCGGCAGGTGTGTATTAATGTCGAACACCACATCTTGCAGGTGGTTCCACAGGCCGGCTTCATGGAGGGCTTGCACCGAGTTGGCCAGAATGCCCGCGGCAACCACCAGAATAAAGAGCCCGGTCCAGCGGAAGAACAGGCCCAGGTTCAAGCGCATGCTGCCGCTGTAAATCGCAAAGCCCACAAGGATTGCCAGCACCAGGCCGAGCAGGGCGCCCAGTGGAGCCGCCGGGCCTTCGCTTTGCTGGAAGACGGCGAGCAGAAAGAACACGGTTTCCAGCCCTTCACGGGCGACCGCAAAGAACACCATGGCAATCAGTGCGGTGACCTGGTGTTTGGAACCGGCGAGGGCGTGATCAAGGGAGGTGTGCAGAGAGTGTTTGATGGAGCGCGCCACCTTGCGCATCCAGAACACCATTGAGCTGAGGATGCCAACGGCAATCAGGCCGACAATGCCTTCGAACAGTTCCTGTTGTTTTTGCGGGAATTCGGCGCTCATCAGTTCCAGGCCGCCGCCCACCAGCAGCGACAATGCGGCGGCCAGGAACACTCCGATCCACACGGCGGGCATCCACTGCCCGCGCCCGGTTTGCTTGAGGTAACTGGCAATGATGCCGACGATAAGTGCGGCCTCAATCCCTTCGCGCAGCATGATCAGAAATGGAACCAGCATGGAGAAAGCCCGCGTCACTAATTAGTTAGGGAGCTAATTTGTAACATATTGATACGTATTTACAAACAAGAATCGATTGCATTGCTGAACGGTTGCTGAACGGAAAGTTGCGCCGGAAGCGCTGAGCGGGTGGGAGTGGGCTTGCTCACGAAGGTATCGCTGCGGTGTGTCAGCCAGGCTGGGTTGTCCGCATCGCAGGCAAGCCAGCTCCCACAGATATGGCGCTGACCTTGTGGGAGCGAGCCTGCTCGCGATTGTGTAGCTGCGGTCAGTCAGTAGAACCGAGTCATGGCTTTTTCGCCTCGTCGTCTGCCGCATCTGGCTGGTGGTTAAGTGCTTTCAGGGTTTGCAGTGCGGCCTCGGCTGTCATTGCTCTCAGGGTCAGTGCGGCAGTGGCTTCTTGCGCCTGGTTTTGTGCTTGCTTCAAGCCTTCACCTTCTTGCATGGCCACCCGCAGACGCTCCTGAAGCAGAGTGCAGTCGTTTTGAAGTTGGCTCAGTTGGCCGCTCAGTTGCCCGTTGAGCTTGCTGAGTTTGTGCTGCTGATCGCTGGCCTGGTTCAGTTCTTTGCTCAGTGCACGGCTCTCGCTCAGCACGCGCTCGTTGTCACGATGCAGCTGGGTGATCTCATCCTGGCGTACCAGCGCGCTTTGCTGGGCCTGGCGCAGTTCCATCTGGACTTGCTGCAATTGTCCTTCGTGGCGACGCTGATCCTGTTCGCGCTGTTCCTTGACGGCGCTGCGGTAGTGCTCGAGGGCGTCGCGGGCGTGCAGGTGTTTCTCTTCCAGTGAGCGAATTTGCTCGTCGCGGTCCTTGAGGCGCAGCTCAAAATCGCTGCAGGCCTGATTCAGTGCGGCGTTGCGGGTCTGCTCGGTTTGCAGCATGGAGCGGGTGGATTCCAGGTTTGCCGTTTCCTGGCTTAGCGCATTGCCCTGTATCTCAAGCTGCTGCTGGAGGTGTAGTTGCGCCTGTTGCGCGTCGGCCAGTTGCTCCTGCAGCCCGGTCTTCAACTGTTCGTAATGCGCCTGGGCCCGGTCTATGGGCTCTTGCGCCTGTTCCTGCAGGCGCTGGGCGAGGCGGGCGACCAGTTCGGTCAGCTCGTCATCGATCTGCTCACGAGGAACGCCTCGGCGCGTATCCGCCTCGTCCAGCTCTTTGAGATAGCGATGGATGGTGGTTTTCGATCCGGTGTTTCCCATCTCGATACGTACCGCATCAATGCTTGGGTGTTCGCCGCGGGCCAGGATCGCCGTGCGCGCAATTTGAACAACCGCTTTGTTTACGCCGCCACGGGCCATGGTGATCTCCTACGATTATGTACTGTGGTATGTATCATGTAATTACATACTATATGAGTGCGTTAATTTTGTCTTTATTTGTGATTTATGAGGCGGGATATACTGGTATTATCCCGTGCTAGAGCCTTTAAACTGCTTTTAAGGCCCGTTTTCAGTACGCCAATCAAGAGAACTGCCCATGAGCGAGCTGGATCGCTACTTGAATGCCGCGACCCGCGACAACACCCGCCGTAGCTATCGGGCTGCCATCGAGCACTTCGAAGTGACCTGGGGCGGGTTCCTGCCGGCCACCAGTGACAGCGTGGCGCGCTACCTGGTGGCCCATGCCGGCCAGCTCTCGATCAACACGTTGAAGCTGCGCCTGTCGGCCATCGCCCAGTGGCATAACAGTCAGGGTTTCGCCGACCCGACCAAGGCTCCGGTGGTGCGCAAGGTATTCAAGGGCATCCGCGCCTTGCATCCGGCGCAAGAGAAGCAGGCCGAGCCGTTGCAGTTGCAGCATCTGGAGAAGGTGGTCGACTGGCTTGAAGGCGAAGCGCTGGCGGCGCAGGCCAGCGACGACCGGCCGGCGTTGTTGCGCGCCAGGCGCGATGCGGCATTGATACTGCTGGGGTTCTGGCGCGGGTTTCGAAGCGATGAGCTGTGCCGCTTGCAGATCGAGCATGTACAGGCAGTCGCAGGCTCAGGCATTACGCTGTACCTGCCGCGCAGCAAAAGTGACCGCGACAACCTGGGCAAGACCTTCCAGACCCCGGCGCTGCTGCGGCTGTGCCCGGTGCGGGCCTATATCGAGTGGCTCAATACCGCCGCCCTGGTGCGCGGCCCTGTGTTCCGGGGGATCGACCGCTGGGGCAATCTGGGCGAGGAGGGGTTGCATGCCAATAGCGTGATCCCCTTGTTGCGCCAGGCGCTGGAGCGCGCCGGCATCCCCGCCGAGCAATACACCAGCCACTCGCTGCGTCGCGGTTTTGCAACGTGGGCGCATCAAAGTGGCTGGGATTTGAAGTCGCTGATGAATTACGTCGGCTGGAAGGACGTCAAGTCAGCCATGCGCTATGTTGAAGCGACCCCGTTTACGGGGATGAGCATGATGGCCGAGAAACAAATTGGTAACTGATCCGTGTCAAGTTGAAAGCCTGAGCGATGGCCCATATTTGGAAGGAGTGTTTTAGCGTTAGCTTTCTTCTATCTATAACGTCACCTGATAGCTAAAACCAATCGCGAGCATCAGCTTTGCCAATGAGCCAGATATGTAATGTGTTGTTAGGATTCACCTCATCAACTTTTCAACCCTGACGGAGAGTCAACGATGCCTATCATCAACAGCCATGTAAAACCGTTCAAAGCAACTGCCTACAAAAACGGCAGCTTCGTGGAAGTCTCGGACGCTGACCTGAAAGGCAAGTGGTCGGTGGTGTTCTTCTACCCGGCCGACTTCACATTCGTTTGCCCGACTGAGCTGGAAGACCTCGCTGACAACTACGAAGAGTTCAAGAAACTCGGCGTCGAGATCTACAGCGTTTCGACCGACACCCACTTTGCTCACGCTGCCTGGCACAACACTTCGCCAGCCATCGGCAAAATTCAGTACACCATGATCGGCGACCCTACGCTGACCATCTCCCGCAACTTCG
>JBILYW010000481.1:0-3515 GCA_044377555.1 Pseudomonas sp. | reverse complement strand
CAACTGGTGGGCTGGCGCAAGGTCCCGATTGATACCAGCGTACTGGGCCGTCTGGCTCTGGAGCGTTTGCCGCAGATCGAGCAAGTGTTTATCGCAGGCGCTGGCCTGAGCGATCAGGACATGGCAATCAAACTGTTCAGCGCCCGCCGCCGTTCTTCGGTGAGCAACGCGGCTGACACCGATCACTACATCTGCAGTTTTTCCCACAAGACCATCATTTATAAAGGCCTGATGATGCCGGCGGACCTTACCGCCTTCTATCCGGACCTGAGCGATGAGCGTCTGCAAACCGCGATTTGCGTGTTCCACCAGCGCTTCTCCACCAATACCTTGCCGAAATGGCCGCTGGCTCAGCCATTCCGCTTTCTTGCCCACAACGGCGAGATCAATACCATTACCGGCAACCGCAACTGGGCCCAGGCCCGTCGCACCAAGTTTGCCAACGACCTGATCGGCGACCTCGACGAACTCGGCCCGCTGGTCAACCGCGTGGGATCGGACTCCTCCAGCATGGACAACATGCTGGAACTGATGGTCACCGGCGGCATCGACCTGTTCCGCGGCGTGCGCATGCTGATTCCACCTGCATGGCAAAACGTTGAAACCATGGACCCCGACCTTCGGGCGTTCTATGAGTACAACTCCATGCACATGGAACCGTGGGACGGCCCGGCCGGCGTGGTAATGACCGACGGTCGTTACGCAGTCTGCCTGCTCGACCGCAACGGCCTGCGCCCTGCGCGTTGGGTGACCACCACCAATGGCTATATCACCATCGCCTCGGAAATCGGCGTATGGGACTACAAGCCTGAAGAAGTGATCGCCAAAGGCCGTGTGGGCCCGGGTCAGATCCTGGCCGTCGACACCGAAACCGGTCAGGTGCTGGACACCGACTCCATCGACAACCGCTTGAAGTCGCGCCACCCGTACAAGCAGTGGCTGCGCAAGAATGCCCTGCGCATTCAGGCAACCATTGACGACCACGACCACGGTTCGGCGTTTTACGACGTCGATCAACTCAAGCAATACATGAAGATGTACCAGGTCACGTTCGAAGAGCGCGATCAGGTGTTGCGCCCACTGGGCGAACAAGGCTACGAAGCCGTGGGCTCGATGGGTGACGACACGCCAATGGCCGTGCTGTCCCAGCGTGTGCGCACGCCGTACGATTACTTCCGCCAGCAGTTCGCGCAGGTCACCAACCCGCCGATCGACCCGCTGCGTGAAGCCATCGTCATGTCGCTCGAGATCTGCCTCGGTGCCGAGCGCAACATTTTCCAGGAATCACCAGAGCATGCCTCCCGCGTGATCCTCAGTTCGCCAGTGATCTCGCCAGCCAAATGGCGTTCGCTGATGAACCTCGACCTGCCGGGTTTTGAGCGTCAGATCATCGACCTCAACTACGACGAAAGCGTCGGTCTTGAAGCGGCAGTCCGCAACATTGCCGATCAGGCCGAAGAAGCTGCTCGTGCTGGCCGTACCCAGATCGTTCTGAGCGACCGTCATATCGCGCCGGGCAAGCTGCCGGTCCACGCCTCGTTGGCTGTGGGCGCTGTGCATCACCGCCTGACCGAAAAAGGCCTGCGTTGCGACAGCAACATCCTGGTCGAAACCGCGACCGCCCGGGACCCGCATCACTTTGCGGTGCTGATCGGTTTCGGTGCCTCGGCGGTGTACCCGTTCCTGGCGTACGAAGTCCTGGGTGATTTGATCCGTACCGGTGAAGTGCTGGGCGACCTCTATGAGGTGTTCAAGAACTACCGCAAAGGCATCACCAAGGGCTTGCTCAAGATCCTGTCGAAAATGGGCATCTCGACCATTGCTTCGTACCGTGGTGCGCAGCTGTTCGAAGCCATCGGCCTGTCCGAAGAAATCTGCGACCTGAGTTTCCGTGGCGTACCAAGCCGCATCAAGGGTGCACGCTTCATCGACCTGGAAGCCGAGCAAAAGCTGTTGGCGGCCGAAGCCTGGAGCGCGCGCAAGCCGATCCAGCAAGGTGGTCTGCTCAAGTACGTCCACGGTGGCGAATACCACGCCTACAACCCGGATGTGGTCGCCACTCTGCAAGCTGCTGTGCAGCAGGGCGACTACAGCAAGTTCAAGGAATACACCTCCCTGGTCGACAAGCGCCCGGTGTCGATGATCCGCGACCTGCTCAAGGTCAAGACCCTCGATACGCCGCTGTCCATCGACGAAATCGAACCCCTGGACTCGATCCTCAAGCGCTTCGATTCGGCCGGTATCTCGCTGGGTGCCCTGTCGCCAGAAGCCCACGAGGCCTTGGCCGAAGCCATGAACCGCTTGGGCGCTCGCTCCAACTCCGGTGAAGGTGGCGAAGACCCTGCACGCTACGGCACCATCAAAAGCTCGAAAATCAAGCAAGTGGCCACTGGTCGTTTCGGTGTGACCCCGGAATATCTGGTCAACGCCGAAGTGCTGCAAATCAAGGTGGCCCAAGGCGCCAAACCGGGTGAGGGCGGGCAACTGCCAGGCGGCAAAGTGAACGGCCTGATCGCCAAGCTGCGTTACGCAGTACCCGGCGTGACCCTTATTTCACCACCGCCGCACCACGACATCTATTCCATCGAAGACTTGTCGCAGCTGATTTTTGACTTGAAACAAGTCAACCCTAAAGCCCTGGTCTCGGTGAAGCTGGTAGCAGAGGCGGGTGTAGGCACCATCGCCGCTGGCGTGGCCAAGGCCTATGCCGACCTGATCACCATCTCCGGTTATGACGGCGGCACCGGCGCATCCCCGCTGACCTCCATCAAATACGCGGGCGCACCTTGGGAGCTGGGCCTGGCGGAAACCCATCAGACCCTGCGCGGTAACGATCTGCGCGGCAAAGTGCGGGTACAGACCGACGGCGGCCTGAAAACCGGCCTGGACGTGATCAAGGCAGCCATTCTGGGCGCAGAAAGCTTCGGCTTCGGCACCGCGCCGATGATCGCCCTGGGTTGCAAATACCTGCGTATTTGCCATCTGAACAACTGCGCCACCGGCGTTGCGACCCAGAATGAGTCGCTGCGCAAGAACCACTACATCGGCACCGTCGACATGGTGATCAACTTCTTCACCTACGTGGCTGAAGAGACCCGCGAGTGGCTGGCCAAACTGGGTGTGCGCACCCTGGAAGAGCTGATCGGTCGTACCGACCTGCTGGAAATCCTGCAGGGCGAGACTGCCAAGCAGCACAACCTGGACCTGACGCCACTGCTGGGCAGCGACCATATCCCGGCGGAAAAACCACAGTTCTGCCAGGTGGAACGCAACCCGCCGTTCGACAAAGGCCTGCTGGCCGAGAAGATGGTCGATCTGGCCACTTCAGCCATCAACGACATGAGCGGTGCCGAGTTCGATCTCGATATCTGCAACTGCGATCGCTCGATCGGTGCCCGTATCTCGGGTGAAATCGCCCGCGCTCACGGCAACCAGGGCATGGCCAAAGCCCCGATCACCTTCCGCTTCAAAGGCACTGCAGGTCAGAGCTTTGGTGTATGGAACGCCGGTGGTTT
>JBILYW010000480.1:0-3516 GCA_044377555.1 Pseudomonas sp. | reverse complement strand
GACGCAGTGCATCGATACGCTCTTCCAGTGGCGGGTGGCTCATGAACATCCGCGCCAGGCCTTGCTTGAGGCCGCCGTTGATGCCAAAGGCCGCCATGGTGTCAGGCATGTGCACCGGCAGGCCCTGTTCGGAGCGCAGGCGCTGCAGGGCACTGATCATGGCCGCAGTGCCAGCAAGCTGCGCACCGGCTTCGTCTGCCCGGAACTCACGTTTGCGCGAGAACCACATCACAATGGCGCTGGCCAGGAAGCCCAGTACCAGTTCAGCGAAGATGGTCGCCACATAGTAGGCAATGCCGCGCCCTTCATTGTTCTTGAACACGACCTTGTCTACAAAGTTGCCGATGATACGGGCGAAGAACATGACAAAGGTGTTCACCACGCCCTGCACCAGTGCCAGGGTGACCATGTCGCCGTTGGCGACGTGACCGATTTCGTGAGCCAGTACCGCTTTCACCTCGTCGGGTGAGAAGCGCTCCAGCAAGCCCTGGCTGACTGCAACCAGCGCATCGTTTTTATTCCAGCCCGTGGCGAAGGCATTGGCCTCGTATGCCGGGAAGATACCCACTTCAGGCATTTTTATCCCGGCTTCGCGGGACAATTGCTCAACGGTTTGCATCAACCATTGTTCGTGACGGGTACGAGGCTGAGTAATCACCTGGGTGCTGGTGCTCATTTTTGCCATCCATTTGGAAATGAACAGCGAGAACAAGGACCCTGCGAAACCAAAGACTGCACAGAATACCAACAGCTGACTGAGGTTCAGATCAACCCCGTTGGCCGCCATGAACCCGTCAAAGCCGAACAGGCTCAGGGTGATGCTGGCAATCAGCACGACCGCCAGGTTAGTGGCCAAAAACAGCAGGATGCGCATCATGGTTGTAAGAATCTCCTCGACTTGGGGGTGTTGCCGTATGCGGGTATATAAGGTGCTGCTTCAGGCTATTCAACCGAGTGACTATTTCAAACTGTGTCCTACAGACCGATTCTAGTCGCCTGGCCGGCGTTTCCTAATACGGATTGACTTTTTTTCACGCCGAAAGTGCCATCCGAACCTCGTAAATACAGGGGATTGACCCGTTATCGGGATAAGTGCGGCAGTGCGGGAGGGGGGTGGGAGGCAGGTGTGAAGAATATTTCATCAGACACATGCTGTGCGACTTTTGATAGGTCGCACAGCATATAAAGAAACTACTGACGGTAGGTCTTCAGGAAGTTACCGATCCGGCCAATGGCCATATCCAGTTCGTCGACACGGGGCAAGGTCACGACACGGAAGTGGTCGGGCCATGGCCAGTTGAACGCGGTGCCTTGAACCACCAGCAGCTTTTCCGAGAGCAGCAGGTCCAGTACGAACTTCTCGTCGTTGAGGATCGGGCACACTTTCGGGTCGATGCGCGGGAACGCGTACAGCGCGCCCATGGGTTTCACGCAGCTCACGCCAGGGATATCGTTGAGCAGTTCCCATGTACGGTTGCGCTGCTCCAGCAGACGGCCGTTCGGCAGCACCAGGTCGTTGATGCTCTGGTAGCCGCCCAGTGCCGTCTGAATGGCATGCTGGCTGGGCACGTTGGCGCACAGGCGCATGTTGGCCAGCATGTCGATGCCCTCGATGTAGCTCTGGGCGTTTTGCTTGGGCCCGGAGATGGCGATCCAGCCCGAGCGGAAACCTGCTACCCGGTACGACTTGGACAGGCCGTTGAAGGTCAGACACAGCACGTCCGGCGCCAGCGACGCGGTGCAGATGTGCACGGCATCGTCGTACAGGATCTTGTCGTAGATTTCGTCCGAAAACACCACCAGGTTGTGCTGGCGTGCAATCTCCAGCATGCCCAGCAGCACTTCCCTGGAGTACACCGCACCCGTTGGGTTGTTCGGGTTGATGATGACCATGGCCTTGGTATTGGGGGTGATCCTGGCCTTGATGTCGGCCAGGTCAGGCCACCAGTTGGCCTGTTCGTCACAGAGGTAGTGCACAGGGTGACCGCCGGCCAGCGTTACTGCAGCAGTCCACAGCGGGTAGTCAGGTGCCGGCACCAGAACTTCGTCGCCGTTGTTGAGCAGCGCTTGCAGCGACATCACGATCAGCTCGGACACGCCGTTGCCCAGGTAGATGTCTTCAATGCCGACACCCTCTACCTGCTTTTGCTGGTAGTACTGCATCACCGCCTTGCGCGCGCTGAACAGGCCTTTTGAGTCACTGTAGCCCTGGGCAGTCGGCAGGTTGCGGATCACGTCCTGAAGGATTTCGTCCGGCGCTTCAAAACCAAAAGGCGCCGGGTTGCCGATATTCAGCTTGAGGATGCGATGACCTTCCTCCTCCAGACGCTTGGCGTGCTTGAGCACTGGGCCGCGAATGTCATAACAGACGTTGGCGAGCTTGTTTGATTTGCTGACCTGCATGGCGATGTGATCCCGAAAATGAACGATCCAGACAGAGTGAGCACCCCTGCACTGGGAAATCCTGCGCTAACACCGCCTCGCTTCAAGAATCCGTTTGAATGCAGCTGGGGCGGGTGCCAGACTGGCGCTTAGCGAGGCGCAATCATACGTGCCACCCGACCCCTGGAAAAGCCACTGGTCGTGGTTTTTCAGTTGCAGAGGCAGAACCATGGAAAAGTTGAGCAAAACCCAAGAAGAATGGAAGGCCATGCTCGATCCTGAGCAATACAACGTGTGCCGCCTTAAAGGCACCGAGCGGCCGTTTTCGGGTAAGTACAATGCCACTAAAACGGACGGTGTCTACCACTGCATTTGCTGCAACGAGCCGTTGTTCGACTCGGCGGCCAAGTTCGATTCCGGTTGCGGCTGGCCGAGCTTTTATCAGCCGATTGGCGACAATGCGATGATCGAGATCCGTGACGTCAGCCACGGCATGGTGCGTACCGAAGTGGTCTGCGCCAAATGTGATGCGCATTTGGGCCATGTATTTCCCGATGGTCCGCCACCGACCGGGTTGCGCTACTGCATCAACTCGGTGTGCCTGGACCTGGTTCCCCGCGACTGACTTTTTGAGGCACCGTGATGAACGACAATCTGTTCGACATTCCCTGTACCACTCTGGGCGGTGAGGCAAAAACCCTGGCGGATTTCGGGGGCAAGGCCGTGCTGGTGGTCAATACCGCCAGCAAGTGCGGCTTTACGCCGCAGTACAAGGGGCTCGAAGCCTTGTGGCAGCAGTACGGGGATCAGGGGCTGGTTATTCTGGGCTTCCCGTGCAACCAGTTCGGGCAGCAGGAGCCGGGCGATGAGGCGGCCATCTCGCAGTTTTGCGAGTTGAATTTTGGCGTGACCTTCCCGCTGTTCAAGAAGATCGACGTCAACGGCAGTCAGGCGCACCCGCTGTTTATCCAGCTCAAGAAACGCGCCCCGGGGTTGCTGGGCTCGCTAGGCATCAAGTGGAACTTCACCAAGTTCCTGGTCAGTGGCGACGGCAAAAGCGTCAAGCGTTATGCCCCGACCACCAAACCGGAAGCCCTCAAGGCGGACATCGAAGCATTGCTGGTGTGAAGGCTC
>JBILYW010000479.1:0-3518 GCA_044377555.1 Pseudomonas sp. | reverse complement strand
ATAAACAGCGCTTGCGCCATGCCGGCCAGCGATTCGGCCTTGCCGTGGCCGTAACGGTGATCGTCATCGGCCGGGCGCAGCGCGTAATGCACCGCCAGCAAGTTGAGGAACGAGGTCACGCCATCGAGCAGCGAATCGGTCAGCCCGGCGAGCATGCTGATCGAGCCACTGAGCCACCAGGCGATGGCTTTGGTCACAATCAACAGGCTCGCCACCGCCACCGACGCGCGGGTGGCAAGGCGCAACAGGCGGGCGTGTTCCGGGCTGGAGGTCATAAGCGGTCCTTATCTGGGGTCGCCGCTATCAAGCGGCTGGCTGCAAACCGTACATGGCCAATTGCTGAGCGCTGCCCTTGTGCTGGATCAGGCGCGGGTCGTTCAGCGGGAAGCTGCGGCCCAACTCGCTTTCGAGAATGGCCTGTAGCTTGGCGTTATCGACCTTGCCATCTGCACCGATGGCTTCGCGCAGTTTTTCCGGGGCGATTTGTGCCGTTTTGCCTGGCGGGAAGTAAATAGCACCGGTGGCGAAGTCGACACCGAATGCGATCAGGCCCGGGATCACATAGAACAGCAGGCCCACGGCATCGAGTACGACAATCATCGGGTCGATCTTGCCGTCGATCTGGCCACGGCGGTCAGGGAAGAAAATACTGCCGCAGGCAGTCAATTGGGTGAGCAGGGCCGCAACCACGACTCCACCGATCACGCGGGTAGGCATACGCATACAAAAAACCTCAAAGACGCTTAAAAGGACGGGTTCAAACATTAAGACTGCGCTTAATGCCCAAGTGTTCGCCGTTATACTCGCCGCTCTGTTCTGGAGCCACCATGATTTCTTTGCCGATTGATGAAGTTTTACCTGCGCTGCGTCTGGCTTTGGCCGAACGCCACGAAGCCGTCCTGGAAGCACCGCCCGGCGCCGGTAAAACCACCCGTGTGCCGCTGGCCCTGCTCAATGAGCCGTGGCTCGCCGGTCAGAAGATCCTCATGCTCGAACCCCGGCGCCTCGCTGCCCGTGCGGCGGCAGAGCGTTTGGCCAGTGAACTGGGTGAAAAAGTCGGCGAAACCGTAGGCTATCGGATTCGGCTGGACAGCAAAGTGGGCCCCGATACCCGCATTGAAGTGGTGACCGAAGGCATCCTTACCCGTCGCTTGCAGCACGACCCGGCGCTGGAAGGGGTGGGCCTGCTGATTTTTGACGAGTTCCATGAGCGTAGTCTGGATGCCGATCTGGCGTTGGCCTTGAGCCTCAATGGCCGCGAGCTGTTTCGTGACGAGCAGCCGCTGAAAATCCTGCTGATGTCCGCGACCCTTGAAGGCGAGCGGCTGTCCGGCGTGCTCGATGATGCGCCGATCCTGCGCAGCGAAGGCCGCATGTACCCGGTGGCCATGCGCTGGGGGCGGCCGTTCGTGCCCGGTGAATTTATCGAACCGCGGGTCGTGCAGACCGTCCTTGATGCCATCAGCGATGAAAGTGGCAGCCTGCTGGTGTTCTTGCCCGGGCAGGCTGAGATTCGCCGGGTCAATCAGCAACTGGCTGACGCCCTGGGCTCGCGCAGCGATATTTTGCTGTGCCCGTTGCATGGTGAACTGGACCTGGCGGCCCAGCGTGCGGCTATCGAGCCTGCGCCTGCCGGCCTGCGCAAAGTGGTGCTGGCGACCAATATTGCCGAGACCAGCCTGACCATCGACGGCGTGCGTGTGGTGATTGACGCCGGGCTGGCGCGGGTGCCGCGTTTTGACCCGGGTAGTGGCATGACCCGTCTCGATACCCAGCGCATTTCCCGTGCCAGTGCCACCCAGCGCGCCGGTCGGGCCGGGCGGCTGGAGCCCGGAGTCTGTTACCGGTTGTGGTCCGAAGACCAGCACGCGCAACTGGCCGCCTATGGCAGCGCGGAAATTCTCCAGGCCGATCTGGCCGGGGTGGCGCTGCAACTGGCCCGCTGGGGCGTAACGCCGGAGCAACTGATCTGGCTCGATGCTCCGCCCAGCGCAAGTTATGCACAGGCCCGGCAATTGCTGGAGCGCCTGGGTGCCTTGCGCGGGCAAACACTCACCCCTCACGGTGAAGCCATGGCCGAATTGCCGGCGCATCCGCGTATCGCCCACCTGCTGATCCGCGGGCACGACCTGGGCCTGGCCGACATGGCTTGCAACGTGGCGGCGCTCTTGGGTGAACGTGACATCCTGCGCGGCGCCGGGGCGGATGTGCACAGCCGTTTGGCCCTGCTCTCGGGCGAAAGCCGCGCAGCCCGGGGCGGGCAGGGCGGTGTGCAGCGTGCCAGACAACTGGCCCGGCAATACCGGGGCTACTTGCGCGGCAAGGCCACGCAACCGGTCCCCGACCCCGATCACCCGCGTTGGCTGGGCGCCTTGCTGGCCCTGGCCTACCCCGACCGCATCGCCCAGCAACGCAAGCCCGGCGGTGCGGAGTATCGGCTGGCCAATGGCCGGGCCGCGCTCTTTAACGAGGTAGATGGCCTGATGAAACAGCCCTGGCTGGTCATTGCGGACCTGGGCAGCCGTCAGGGGCAGCGTGAAGAGCGGATCTACCTGGCTGCCGAATTCGATCCCGCGTTGCTGGACGGTGTGTTGAGTGAGCAGGTCAGCGTTGTGGATCAACTGGATTGGGATGAACGCGAGGGCGTATTGCGTGCCGAGCGCCAGCGCAAGGTGGGCGAACTGGTGCTCAGCCGTGAGCCATTGACCGGGCTGGACGAAGCGGCGCGCACGCAGGCGCTGATCAATCTGGTGCGGCGCAAGGGGCTGGAGCTGCTGCCGTGGACACCCGAACTGCGTCAATGGCAGGCGCGGGTGGCGTTGTTGCGTCAGCTTGATTTGCAGGCCCAGGGCCAGAGCGAATGGCCTGACGTCAGCGATGCTGCGTTGCTGGCCGGGCTTGAGGAATGGCTGGCGCCGTACCTGGGGCGCGTCTCGCGGCTGAGCCATTTTGCCAGCCTCGACTTGTCGAGCATTGTGCATAACTTGTTGAAATGGCCGCTGCCCCAGCGCCTCGACGAACTTGCCCCGCACCACATCAAGGTGCCGTCGGGTTCCTCGGTACGGCTGGACTACAGCGAGCACCCGCCGATTCTGGCGGTGCGCCTGCAAGAACTGTTTGGCCTGGCGGATACCCCGCGCATCGCGGGCGGGCGGCAAGTGGTCAAGCTGCACCTGTTGTCGCCGGCAAGGCGACCGGTGCAAGTGACACAAGACCTGGCCAACTTCTGGCGCAGCACCTATGCCGAAGTGAAAAAAGACCTCAAGGGGCGCTACCCCAAGCATTACTGGCCCGATGACCCATTGGTGGCCGAAGCAACAGCCCGGATCAAACCGCGCAAGGCGTAGCGCAAACACCCGGTGTGCGCACTCAAGTCAATCAGGTGTAAATACGATTACAGCGCAGAAGTGCTGGGCCTCGACACGGGTGAGCAGTTGGTAGCCGAGCCGTTCACATAATTGTTGAACCAGCTCCAGGCCCAGGCCATAGCCGTAATCTGCCGAGTCCGCCCTGGATTC
>JBILYW010000478.1:0-3539 GCA_044377555.1 Pseudomonas sp. | reverse complement strand
TCCACAGGTTGCCCATGCTCATGCCGGCAATGGCGAGGAAGACCGGCCATTGGTGGTCGAGCACATACAGCATCAACCCTGCACACAGCAGCATGCTGATGGTGGCGCTGACCTTGGCCTTGCGCTGAATGATTTTGCCGTTGCGCCAGTTAGTCAGGATCGGGCCAAACAAACGGTGATTTTCGAGCCAGGCACTCAGGCGCGGGGAGCTTTTGGTCGCGGCCCAGGCGGCGAGCAAAATGAATTCGGTAGTCGGCAGGCCGGGAATCACAATGGCGATCAGGCCAATGCCAAGGCTCACGTAGGCCAGCAAGCCGAACAGGATGCGAGTGATTTTCGACGAAGATCGGGTTTGGCGGGTCATAAGCTCAAGACGCATAAAGGACGCCCGGTCAGCCAGTACTGGCCGGGCAACAAGCTTAAGCCAGTTCTGGCTGTTTCACGTACGTCTGTTCCAGCAGGTAAGTAAAGCGGCTGAAAGCATCATTAGCGGCTTGTTCCAGTTCTGCATCTTCTTCAGGAGTGAGTTCGACGCTGTCGAGCATCTCGATAAAGCTCTTCCAGTTGCGGCCACGACCTTCGGCAGGTTCACCCATGTGACGGGCACCGTGGGTTTCGCTCAGGCCCAGCAAGCGGGCTTGCTTGATCAGTACGCCTGCGCCCAGTTTCGAGCCTTCGGACACAAACACCCAACCCAGCGCCTGGGCTTTGCTCGGGTTGGACACCGCACCGGTAACAGGTGCCGGCAGTTCTACGCCCAGGTCGAGCAGGTCAGCCTTGATCTGTTCTGCGCGGCAACGCTCAGGCAGGTTGGGGATGTGCTGGGTCAGACGCGGGTCAGTGTGCAGCGCTGCCAGCTCGGTCAGGAACAGGTACTGGGCGGTTGCGAAATGGGTGTAGTTGTCGAGACTGCCAAATGGGTCGCGGCCCATGACTTTTTCGCCAAGGGTGTCGTGAGTCTGGCGGGTGGCCAAGGTCAGACGCTTGGAACGCTCGGAGGGACGCGGTGCGGAATCTGGAGTGGTCATGCAAATGTCCTTGAGAATGAGATGCGCTTTGTAACTAGACGAACTAGAAGACGCGTCACAGTAAAAAATCCTCACTGCGCAGCTTGAAAGGACTGCGCAGCGGGCCTTTTGATCAGATATCCCAGACCAGATTGATCGCGAAGTTGCGGCCTGGCGCGGTCAGGCGATCCATGTTGGCCGGGTTGAGCACACCGGCTTCACCCACGCTGTCGTAGCCGCGCACGTCATCCCAGTTCCAGTATTTCTTGTCGGTCAGGTTGTACAAGCCGGCGTTGACGGTGACGTCCTTGGTGACTTTGTAGAACCCGGTCAGGTCGAGCACGCCATAGCCCGGCGACTTGAATTGGCTGCTGGTGCCATCCGGGGCGAAGAAGCTGGTGTCATCCACTTGGTCTTTGCTCTTGACCAGGGTCCAACTCACCAAGCCACCGTAGTTTTGCTGCTCGTAGCCCAGGCCCATCACGGCGGTCAGCGGGTTGACGCTGTTGATCGGCTGGCCGGTGTCGTTGTTGCGACCGTGGGCATAAGCCACCGAACCACGGGTGTAGAGACCCTGTGGTGCGCCGAAGGCGTCCAGATTCAAGCGACCTTTGACTTCAGCGCCCTTGATGGTGGCGTGCTTGATGTTGTTGGCCTGGAACTTGAGATCGTTGTAGCCGGGGGTGATGGCGTCTTCATTGATGAAGTCGCGGTATTTGTTATAAAAAACTGCGACGTCAAATGAACCGGCCTCGAAGTTGCCGCGCAAGCCGGTCTCGTAGCTTTTGCTTTTTTCCGGTTCCAGGTTCGGGTTTGGCTCAACCGAGTAGCCAGCCTGAAGATTGTCAAAGCGGCCATACAGCGCCTTGGCAGTTGGGGTGCGGAAACCTTCGGCGTATTGGCCGTACCACGTGTAGTTGTCGTTAAATGCATAGGTCACGCCAAGCTTGGGCGACAGGCGGTGCCAGACTTTATCCTTGTCGCTGACCGATTCCAGGGCCGTCGGTTTGACAGTGTTCAGAAATTCCTGGGTGATATGCGGCGTCAGCTTGGTGTAGTCGTAACGCAGGCCGGGCATGAAGGTCCAGTCGTTCCAGCTGATTTGATCCTGGGCGAACAGGCTGTAGGTGTTGATGGTCGGATCCGGGAAGTCGCTGGACTTGACCAGATAGTCTTTCGGGCTGTCTGCACCGACGGCCGGGCAATTCACGCCCACGGCCAGGCAAGTGCCCGCACCGCTGCGCGAACCGGTGACTTTCTGGTGCTTGACGGTGGCGCCGTAGGTCAGCAGGTGGTCGGTGTCGCCAATATTGAAGGCCTTGTCCGCCTGGGCATCCAGAACCCAGGTCTTTTCTTCGTAGGTAGTGTTGCGCGAGCGCATCACATTACGGGTGAACGGTACGTAGTAGTCTTCCAGAGTCTTCTGGTCAGTTTTGGCGATCTGATAGTTCAGGTTCCACTTGAAGTGGTCGGCCAGCAAGGTGTCGAGCGCCATGCTGTTTTCCAGGCCAAAACGCTCACGGCTGATGGTGTCCTTACCTTCACGGGAACGATACATGTTCTGCCCTACACCTTTGCCGAACGGGCCGCCGACCGCGCTTTTCTCATTAATGTCGAGGCGATCCTTGTACTTCTCATAAGTGAAGCCAAGACGATCATCAGCGTTGTAGTTCCAGCCTGCCTTGGCCAGCACGTTGGTAGTTTTCGCGTCTTCAGGGTTGGCCGCTGTACGGGACAGGCCGGTGCCGCCGTGATCCCCATAGGATTCGGTTTCGTGCCCGTCGCGCTGGCTCAGGTGCAGCAAACCGTCGAATTCGCCGGAGCGCCCGGCCACGGTGCCGGACTTCAGCCAGCTGCGATCGGCCGAGCTGTAGCCGGCCTTGAGGCGGGCACCGACATCCTGGCCCGGCTTGATGATGTCATCCGGGTCCAGGGTGAAGTAGCTGACAGCACCGCCAATGGCGTTACTGCCGTACAGCACCGAAGCCGGGCCACGCAGGATTTCGACACGCTTGATCACTTCCGGGTCGACGTAGTTGCGTTGGGTCTTGGCGTAAGGCCCGTTGAAGAACGAGTTGGGGATTTCAACGCCGTCGACCTGGGTCAGGATCCGGTCGCCGTCGATGCCGCGGATGTTGTAGTTGCTGATCCCGCCACGCTGGCCGGCGCCGCCTACCGAGACACCCGGCTCATAGCGCACCAGGTCCTTGATGGTATTGACGTTATCGCGGTCCATATCCTGGCGGTCATGGACGGTGACGGTGCTGGGCACCGAGTTCACGTCCTGTTCCTGGCGGGTGGCGCTGATGGTCACTTGTTGCAGGGCCAGGGTACCGCTGGTGCCGCTGCGCTTTTCCAGCACGATATTGTTGGTGCCGAGTTTGCGGTAGCTCAGGTTGGTACCAATCAGCAAACGGTCCAGGGCTTTTTCCGGGGACAGCGAGCCGCGTACACCCGGCGAGGAAACATTCTGCGCCAGCTCGGCCGGCAAGCCGACCTGCCAGCCGGTTACGGTACTGAAATCGTTCAGGG
>JBILYW010000477.1:0-3541 GCA_044377555.1 Pseudomonas sp. | reverse complement strand
TGGCGGTCCAGCCCGCTGCCGGCGTTGGCCAGTGCGACCTGCCGGGGGAAATCCGCCGCGCCAAGGGGGCGGCACTCTTCACCCGGCACGAGCGGCTCCAGGGCAACGGCCCGGGCAAGGCCCTGGCGCTGTTCAACCGTGCCGAATTCGACAAAGCCCTGAGTGGTGTAGAGCAGGGCTCCGGCGACAGTGGCGTTGAGGATCGGGGTTGAGGCCCCGCAGGCTGACAGTGTGAGCTCCATCAGCCTGCGGCCAATTCCCTGGCCCTGATAGTCGGGGTCGATGATCACCAGGCCGATGGTCGCGAACGCACCCTGAGGGCAGGCGAACGCCGTACCGATCATTTGTTCCCCCTTCACCGCCACAAACCCCTTGAATGCATGTTGCATCAGGGCCCAGTCTTCCAGGCGATGGGGCCACTTCAGTCGCATCGACAGCCCGTGGGCTGCGGGTAAATCAGCGGGGGTCATTGGGCGGTAAAGACAGGCAATCGGATGCTGCGCAGACATGGTGAATCTCCCTGAACATGTGTGCGCTTTCTACCGGTAATGCGCTCTTGCTTTCAACCCCCCACGTGTATCAACCCCGTTTGGCCGATACGATGCTCGCTACCTGGCGTGGCTGGCAGTTCAGGTAAGCCGAGGATTGCAGCCAGCGCTGGTCGGGGTACCAGGCGAACATGAACTGGCCGTCCTTGAGTTTGTCGACCACCTGGCGCGCCACTTGCGGGCGCACGGCCGGGCAGCCGAGGCTGCGACCGATACGGCCCTGGCTCTTGCTCCATTGCGGGTTCACGTAATCGGCGGCGTGGATCACGATCGCACGTTCGCGCGCCTGGTCATTGATGCCCGGCTCCAGGCCGTCCATGCGCAACGAGTAGCCGTGGGCGCCCACGTAGCTTTCCCGGGTACTGAACAGGCCCAGGCTGGACTGGTTGCTGCCTTCGCTGTTGGAAAAACTGGTGGCGAAGTTCTCACCGGATTGTTTGCCATGGGCCACCAGATCGCGCAGAACCAACTTCTGCTGGCGCAGGTCAAAGATCCAGAGACGGCGAGCAGTTGAGGGCAGCGAATAATCGATTACGGCCAGATGCCGGGCGGGTTTTGCCCCGTTGTTGACCGCGCATTGCATGGCGCTCAGGGCGCCTTTGAGGGCTTGGGGGTTAAGTTCGGGGGCGGCATGGCCGAGGTTGTTGAGCAGTAACGGATTGGCGGCGTAAGCAGTGCTACAGGTTGCACTCAGTGCGATGGCTGCCAGGAAAAAACGACGTAAAAATTTAAGCATGAGGAGCGGTTTCTCGTGTTGTAAGACCAGCAATCGAGCGCCGATAACTTGGCGGTCCTGTTTTAGATGCTAGCCTGTGGGTTTGCCGTGACTGCTGATTCAGTTGACCCTCTAGGTGACGGCCATTGATTGGAGTTAAGCAGTTGTTCAAAAAACGCGCATTTTACTTGAGCATTGCCTTACTGACTGCGCCACTGGTCGCTGTAGCCGATTCCCTACAGGTCGATGCAGTAAACCCGGTGCAACAGGCACTCACGCAACTGCCCCAGGCCTGCCCGGGCCTGGCCCCGGGGGTCAATGAACCGACGCTTCGATTACTGCAGGGTTTTTATCAGGAACAGGGCAATCAGCCGGTATGGTCGGTCAACGGGCGCTTGAGCGCCTTGCAAGCGGCGCTGGAGCAACTGGCTGATGACGGTCTTGACCCCCGCAACTATACGTTGCCCTCAACCCGTGACCTGTGTGCCGACATCCAGACCAGCCAGCAGTACCTGCAAGCGCTGCAGGACCTGCATTACGGCCGCTTGCAACAGTCACGCCTCGAACCGGTCTGGCATGCCAGCGAGGTGCCGCAGGACCGTCAGGCCGAGATCCTGGCCCTGGCTGGCCCCGGGCTGCAGGACGTGGCGCAGGCCTTTGAGCAGGCGCGTCCGCAAAATGAGCTGTATCAGAACCTGCGCCGGGTGTACGCGCGCCAGCGTCAGGAGCCTTTGCCTGAATGGCAACCGCTGGCCAGCGGCCCCCTGCTGCGTCCCGGGATGCAGGATGCGCGGGTCCCCGAACTGGCCAAGCGGCTGGCCAGCGAGGGCTACCTGAGCCATCCGCCGGCGATCGTCGATCATCACTACAGCAATGAGCTGGCGGCAGCGGTGAAGAGTTTTCAGCTCGATCACTCGTTGCAGGCCGATGGCGTGATCGGTGCGGGCACCTTGAAAGAGCTGAACGTCACCCCGGCGCAGCGGCGTGAACAACTGCGCATCAACCTGGAGCGTTTTCGCTGGATGGCCCGCGACCTTGAGCCCACCAGCCTGCTGGTCAATGTACCGGCCGCGCAGCTGACCGTTTACAAGAACGGCGTACCGGTGTGGCAGACCCGCACCCAGGTGGGGCGCGCCGAGCGCCAGACGCCGTTACTCAAGTCCCGGGTCAACCGGCTGACGCTCAACCCGACCTGGACCATCCCGCCGACCATTTTTCGCGAAGACAAACTGCCGCAGATCCGTCGTGACCAGTCCTACCTGAGCCGGCAGAATTTGCAGGTTCTGGACAGCAACGGCCAGCCCCTGGCGGCCCAGGACATCGACTGGGACCGCCCGGGCAATATTTTGCTGCGTCAGGGGGCCGGACCGAAAAACCCCCTGGGCCGGATCGCCATCCGCTTCCCCAACCCGTTCTCGGTGTACCTGCACGACACCCCTAGCCAGGCCTTGTTCAGCAAAGGCCCGCGTGCTTTCAGCTCGGGTTGCGTGCGGGTCGAGTCGGTGTTTGAACTGCGGGACTTGCTGGTGACCCCGGCCGAGAAAGCACGTACCGAAGAGTTGCTGGGTACCGGGCTGACCCACGAGTTCAGGCTGTCCAGCCCGACGCCGATCCTGATGACCTACTGGACGGCGCAGGCCAACAAGGACGGCAAGGTGACGTATGCGCCGGATATCTACAACCATGACCCTGCGCTGATTGCGGCACTGGCCAGTAAAAAGTAACCCTGGGCGCACGCAATTTTTGTAGCCGCTGCCGCGCCGCGCGAGGCGGCGCCCGGCGGCGCAGCCGTCGAGAAATCAGACAGTGCGGTGTGTCAGGCCAAGCGCGCAGCCTCGCTGCGCTCCTCAGCGGCTACAGAAACAGTTTAGTATCCATCTCCCGATTATTGACCATGAGAGCCCCCATGAGCTGCTGGCCCGATTCTCGTTTTACCGACTTGTCGAGTATCACTCACCCCATCATCCAGGCACCCGTGCCGTGCGCGAGCGTCTAGCCCTTTGAGCCGTTATCAGCCGCCCTTGACCCTGACCCCGGTGATGCTGGCTCTGGTTGCTGAAATCAGCGAGCTGGTTGGGCGGTTGTCGGCACAGAGTGAGTCAACGCAAACGCCGCAACTGCGTCGTGGTAATCGCATCCGCACAATTCAGGCGTCGCTGGCTATCGAGAACAACACCCTGAGTGTGGAGCAGGTCACAGCGGTGCTGGAAGGGCGTCGAGTACTGGGTTTGCCGCGCGAGATTCAAGAAGTGCGTAATGCGTTTGCAGCGTATGAGGC
>JBILYW010000047.1:0-10812 GCA_044377555.1 Pseudomonas sp. | reverse complement strand
ATGAGTTACAGAGTTCACAAGCGTGTATCCACAGTGATTAACGCGCAAAGCCGGCAATTGTACGCCTGACCAAATGGTCAGAAAACATTGAGTTGTAGGAGCTTTGTAAACGTGATTGTGAGTACCTTCCACACCCGGCTGGCCCATTCGTCGCAACAACGCCTACACTGCCACTCCGCGAAAGGAGCCTGCCATGTTGATTGTTGCTGACGAAAATATTCCGCTGCTCGAAGAATTTTTTGCTGACTTCGGTGAAATACGCCGTTTTCCGGGCCGCCAGATCAGCCGCGCCGACGTGCTTGATGCCGATATCCTGCTGGTGCGCTCTGTGACCAAAGTCGACCGCGACCTGCTCGAAGGCAGCGCCGTGCGGTTTGTCGGGACGTGCACCATCGGCACTGACCACCTGGCCCTCGAGTACTTTCAGCGTGCCGGTATTCAGTGGTCCAGCGCTCCCGGCTGCAATGCCCGTGGTGTGGTGGACTACGTGCTCGGCAGCTTGCTGACCCTGGCCGAAATCGAAGGCGCCGATCTGACGCAACGCACCTACGGTGTGGTGGGCGTCGGGGAAGTGGGTGGGCGTCTGGTCCAGGTCCTGCGTTCGCTGGGCTTCAACGTGCTGCTCTGCGACCCGCCGCGTCAGGCGGATGAAGGTGGCGATTATGTCAGCCTCGAACAGATCATCGAGCAATGCGATGTCATCAGCCTGCATACCCCGCTGGACAAAACCGGCAGCGCCCCGACCTGGCACTTGCTCGACCGCGAGCGCCTGAACCAGTTGAAACCCGGGACATGGCTGATCAATGCCAGCCGTGGCGGGGTAGTCGACAATGCCGCGCTGCGTGAAGTACTGACCCGGCGCGAAGACCTGCAAGCGGTGCTGGACGTGTGGGAAGGTGAGCCACAAGTAGACGTCGAACTGGCTGACCTGTGCGTACTGGCGACCCCGCATATTGCCGGGTACAGCCTGGATGGAAAACAGCGGGGCACGGCGCAGATTTATCAGGCGCTGTGCGATTACCTTGGCCATTTGCCACAGGTCAAACTTGCCGACTTGTTGCCCGCACCCTGGCTGGCGAAGGTTGAACTGAGTGCCGACAGCGATCCTGCCTGGGCCATGGCCATGCTTTGTCGTGGCGTGTACGACCCGCGCCGTGACGACGCCGATTTTCGTCGCAGCCTGATCGGCAGTGTCGAAGAGCAAAAGCTGGCGTTCGATGGCTTGCGCAAGAACTACCCGGTTCGCCGTGAAATCGAAGGCCTGGCCGTGCATGTCGACGGCGACTCAGTGGCCTTGAATCAGCTGGTGAAAGCCTTGGGCGGGGTGCTGGTGCCGTAATTGAAGGCATAAAAAAACCGGCCTTACGCTGTAAGGCCGGTCAGTGATTCTTGAACGGCTATCCAATATGCAGGCGCTGGCTAGTCAACGCCTGCAGAGGGGCACGACAGAGGATCAATCTTTGCGCACAGGCTTGACCAGACGCTGCTCCAGCTCATGGCAGGCGTTCTGGATCATCGCCTCGGTGATCAAAATCTCCTGACCATTCTCGTCGATAATCGCGCAGCCCAAAGATTGCTGTGGTTGGGTGCGAATCACCGGTACGGCTTGAGCGTTGTGTTGCAAATCCATGGCCTGTCTCCTCATCAGGGTGTATCGATACTGTAGATCCGTTTAATGACCAAGCTGTGACAAACGCAGTAACAAACTTGGCGGCTATTCCAGTCCAACAGAAATACTCCGAAACTTCCAGCCTCACTTTAGAACATTAAAGCCTAGGGTTTAATGTTCCAGGTCATATTCAAAACGAGTGAGAAAGGTTTACCGGTATAAGCAGAACTTCGTTGTAGGCTGTGTAAGGCTTTTCACGCTGGTTCACTTTCCGGATACCTACTGATGCTTTCTTCCCGTCACCGCCGTGCCATTCGTCTGGCCATGCATTTTGTTGCGCCCTACCGTTGGCAGGCCTTTGGCGCCTTGCTGGCGCTGATTGTCACAGCGGGCATCACCTTGTCGATGGGGCAGGGCATCCGCCTGTTGGTCGACAAGGGTTTCATGACCCAGTCCCCGCACCTGCTCAACCAGTCCATCGGTTTTTTTCTGATCCTGGTGCTGGGTTTGTCGGTGGGCACCTTTGTGCGTTTTTACCTGGTGTCGTGGATTGGCGAACGGGTGGTGGCGGATATTCGGCGTCAGGTGTTCAACCACCTGATCGACTTGCACCCGGGGTTCTATGAAAACAACCGCAGCTCGGAAATCCAGTCACGGTTGACCACCGATACCACGTTGCTGCAATCGGTCATTGGCTCTTCGCTGTCCCTGTTCCTGCGCAACAGCCTGATGGTGATTGGCGGCGTCGTGCTGCTGTTTGTCACCAACCCGAAACTGACCAGTATCGTGGTGGTCGCCTTGCCCCTGGTGCTGGTGCCGATCCTGTTCTTTGGGCGCCGGGTGCGCAGCCTGTCGCGCCAGAGCCAGGACCGTATCGCCGATGTGGGCAGCTATGTCGCCGAAGCCCTGGGCCAGATCAAAACGGTGCAGGCCTACAACCACCAGCAGCAAGACCAGCAACGTTTTGCCACGACGGTTGAGCACGCGTTTGCCACGGCCCGTAAACGCATCCTGCAGCGCTCGTGGCTGATTACCCTGGTGATCCTGCTGGTGCTGGGCGCGGTGGGGGTGATGCTGTGGGTCGGCGGCATGGACGTGATTGCCGGGCGGATCACCGGTGGCGAACTGGCCGCGTTCGTGTTCTACAGCCTGATCGTCGGCAGTGCGTTCGGCACCTTGAGTGAAGTGATCGGCGAGCTGCAACAAGCGGCGGGGGCGGCGGAGCGGATTGCCGAACTGTTGCAGTCAAAAAGCCTGATTGAGCCACCGGGCACGGGGTTGCAGGTGTTGCCTGAGCGGGTCAAGGGGAATCTGCTGCTTGAAGATCTGCATTTCTCCTATCCTTCGCGCCCGGAAAGTTACGCCATTGACGGCCTGAGCCTGACGATCAATGCGGGTGAAACCCTGGCCCTGGTCGGTCCTTCCGGGGCGGGCAAGTCGACGTTGTTTGATTTGCTGCTGCGTTTTTACGACCCCCAGCAAGGCCGGATCCTGCTTGAAGGCTTGCCGATCACCCGGCTTGATCCCCAGGACCTGCGCCGTTGCTTTGCCTTGGTGTCGCAAACCCCTGCACTGTTTTTCGGCACCATTGAAGACAACATTCGTTATGGCAATGCAGGGGCCAGTGACGAGCAAGTCGAAGCAGCGGCACGGATTGCCCATGCGCACGATTTCATCCTGCAAATGCCCGAGGGCTACAAAACCCACCTGGGTGATGGGGGTTTGGGCTTGTCGGGCGGTCAGCGCCAGCGTTTGGCAATTGCCCGGGCGTTGCTGGTGGATGCGCCGATCCTGTTACTGGACGAAGCCACCAGTGCCCTTGATGCCCAGAGCGAGCATTTGATCCAGCAAGCCTTGCCCAGCCTGATGCAAGGCCGCACGACCCTGGTGATCGCCCACCGCCTGGCCACCGTGCAGAACGCCGACCGCATCGCGGTGATGGACCAGGGCAGGCTGGTCGCCATCGGCACCCACGCACAGTTGATCGCCAGCAATGCGCTGTATGCGCGGCTGGCGGCGCTGCAATTCAATGTGGGGGTGTGAGATCTGTGGCAGCTGCCGAGGGACGATGGCTTGAGATACCTCAATCGTGGGAGCGAGCCTGCTCGCGAAAATCATTCGCGAGCAGGCTCGCTCCCACAGAGGGTCTTGACCGGTGACAGAGTATCTACAGGGGAGTGTGCAGGGCCTTAGCGGTACTCACACAGGTAAGCCGTATCAACGGCCACTTTCAGCTGGAACTTGCTGTTGGCCGGCACGTTGAACTGGCTGCCGCTTTTGAACGTTTCATACTCGCTGCTGCCTGGCAGTTTGACGCTCAGCTCACCCGACACCACGTGCATGATTTCGCGCTCGGCCGTGCCGAACTCGTACTCACCCGCAGCCATGACGCCAATGGTGGCTTTGCCTTCGGTTTGCGTGAAGGCAATCGACTTGACGGTACCGTCGAAGTATTCGTTGACTTTGAACATGGCGATTCCTCGGAATGGGCTAAAAAGGGCTGGCCAGTATGCAGAAGCGGTTTTATCCCGTCACGCCCTTTATGGCCGCTAAACCTTGAGGATCAGTGGCAACAAACGCGCGGTGTTGCGTGCATCTTCCAGTGCGCGATGTTGCTGCCCGTTGAACTGCATCCCGGCCAGTTGCAGCGCGCTGTTAAGCCCCAGCGGACGCTTTAGCTGGCGGGCCTGGGCAAACTGTTGCTTGAGGTTGGCGTGGGGCAATTGCATCAGTGCACTGGCGAGCTGCTTTTGGCGCCATTCCTGTTCCAGTTGCTTGCGATCGTAGTCGCCCCAGCTGGCCCAGCCTTCCAGTTTGGGCAGGTGCTGGCCCAGCCAGCGTTCGAACTGTTCCCACACCAGCGTCATCGGCGCTGCGGCATCAATGTTGGCCTGGGTGATGCGGGTCAGTTGCCGGCAAAACGGGGTCAGCAACGGGCGTCGTTGCGGGCGGATGAAACGCTGAAAATGATCCACCTCGCGACCTGCGCGGGTGACCACGCTGGCGCCGATTTCAATCACTTCCATTTCCTCGAGGGGCCAGCCGCCATCATCAGTAGTGGCTTCCAGGTCAATTACCAGCCAGTGAGGCATGTGCAGCTTCCTTTAACAGCATCGGCGTTGAAGTTGGAGCGTAGCTAAAGCACCGGCCAAAGCGCTTATTTTGTAGTGGGCCAGTCAATCGCTTGCTTGCTAGTCTATATGCGCTTTAATGGTGTGCGTGCTCGATCTCAGGTCGTGTGTCGATCAATAAGTTCCCGCCATGGGCGGCGCCGGATGTGTATGGTTTTGAAATGTTTGCCAATGCAGATGGCCCACTGTCTGGCGCTGGCCCTTGGCATGATCTGGGTGGCGCCGGCGTTGGCCGTTCAGGAAGTCAGGGTCGGGGCTGCGCATTTTCCGCCATACACCGTACGCCCGGAACGGGGTGGCGGCACGGGGCTGTTGTCGCAATTGCTCAATGCACTCAACCTGTTGCAGGGCGATTATCGTTTTGTCCTTGTACCCAGCTCCATCCCGCGGCGCCAGCGTGATTTCGAGCAGGGGCGGGTGGACATGATGATGTTTGAAAACCCGGCCTGGGGCTGGCAGGTGCATGCGTACAACGCAGTCGACATGGGCCTTGAAGACGCTGAAGTGTTTGTCGCCAAAAAGCACCCCGATCGCCAGCAAAGCTATTTCGATGATCTGGACGGCAAACGGCTCGCGCTGTTTAGCGGGTATCACTATGCCTTTGCCGGATTCAATGCCGCCCCGACATTTCTGACCGACACTTTCAACGCGACCCTTACGTACTCCCACGAAAGCAACCTGTTGATGGTTCAGCGCGGGCGGGTAGATATCGCTTTGATTACCCGCTCCAACCTCATCGACTTGCTGCGCCATGACCCGCAGGCCAGGTCAGAGGTCATGGTGTCCGAGCGTATCGATCAGACCTACCGTCACTTCGCCCTGTTGCGGCCTGAAGCACCGATCCAGGGTCAGCATTTTGCCCGGATGCTGCAACAGCTTCGCGAGAATGGTGAGCTGGTGGCTATTTTTGCGCCCTACAAAATTGCAGTGGTTGCAGTAGAGCCTTTCTAGGAGGGTGAGTGTTGCAGCGCCTGCGGGAAGTGGCTCCCACAGGCAGGCGGGGGGCTCAGCGGCGGGCGAATGTGTCGGCTTGGGTTCCGGACACTTTGCGGCAATGAATCAGGGCATCGCGAATCATGAAGTTGACCAGAGTCGGCGACACGCCCAACTCCCTGGCAATGTCCTTTTGCTGAACCCCGTGCAGGCGATACATCTCGAATGCATAGCGGGTGCGGCTCGGCAGTTCGGTCAGCGCCACCGCGATGTGTTCCAGGGTCGAGAAGTTGATCAGTGAGGTTTCTGGAGACGCGCCGTGGATGACCACATTCAAACCTTCTTCTTCCGTGCCCGAGTACCTCAATTCCAGCGCCTGCTTGCGGTAGTGATCGATCGCCAGGTTGCGCACGATCTGGAACAGGTAGCTGAGCTGTGCCTTGAATGACGTGGTGATCTGCGGTGCCGACTGCAAGCGGAAGAACGCATCCTGCACCACGTCTTCGGCCCGGGACCGGCAGCCGGTGATACGGGCTGCGATCTTGACCAGGACCAGCCGGTTTTCAACAAAGGCCTGAAGAAGGGGTGAGTCACACTTGCCTGTGGACATTTGTTCCGTCATGGAGATCACCTGCTGCGAATGAGTGAGTGAGGGCCTCGGCGGGGGAGGCGTCCTACACAGCTGGTCACAAACTAGGCTTAATGATAATGATTGTCAATTGAGAAACAGAATTAATACCCGTTCTCGGGGCGGACTGAGACATGCCTCACACGCGCACCTGGCGGGCGTGCGGGCTCGTTGTTGCGCGGGCTGAAGAAGGGAAGGCAGAACGATTGCAGGCTGCGATCTGATGATCGCAGCCTGCGGCACTTACTTGGGCCCCAGAATCTGCACCAGTTTGTCCGGTGACGGCGCACCCTGTTGCTGTTGCAAGTTGCCCTGTGCGTCCAGATAGAAAATCGCCGGGGTCGCGGCGACATCCAGTTCTTCCATCAGCTGTGCGTTCGCATCGAGCTTGGCCTGCACGTCAGCCGGGATTTTTTCCAGGGGCTTGAGCTTGCTGGCCTTGCCGGCCTTCTCATGCTCGTGCAGGGCTTGCTGCGGGTCTTTGGCGGCCAGCAGGGCGCCGGATTTGGCCGGGCTGTCTTCGCGGATAATGCCCACCATGATATGGCGCAATTGCACCTTGCCCGAGTCGACCCAAGGGCGTGCCTGCTCCCAGAACATGTTGCAGTACGGGCAGTTCGGGTCGCTGAACAGGTAAACGATGCGGGGTGCATCCGCCTTGCCGTCGGCGATCCAGTTGCTCTTTTCCATGTTGGTCCAGACTTGCTTGGCCATGGGTTCGTACACCAGCTTTTGCAGCGGTGCCAGGCTCAGGTCCTTGCCGTCGGCGTCATACAGGTTGCCCACCAGCACATTGCCGTCCTTGGTCAGGTACAGCGCCATGCCACGGTTCTGGTACTGGGCTGCGAACCCGCGCAAATCCCCCGGCGCATCAAAGCTGCCAACGATTTTTGCGCCCTTGGCTTCAATCTTCTTGATGGCTGGCGGCAGTTCTTCAGCCTGCAACACAGGCGACTGCAGGAGCGAGGCGCCCAGCAGTGTGGTCATGCTCAGGGTTAACAGTTTGCGGTTAAGCATTTTTGCTGATTCCTTGCAGGGTCGGCCTGTTGGGCCGACATTGAATTGTTCTGTTCGAAAGGTTCCATGGCCCGGGCCAGGCTGGCTTGTGACAGTTCGCCCAGATGGCTGCCCAGCAGGCGGCCTTCAGCGCTGTAGAACAGGGTAGTCGGCAGGGCCATCGAGCCGACTTTTTGTGCCAGTTGGCCGCCGCTGTCGAACAGCACGTTACTGAGGTTCAGACCCTGTGTTTCAAGGAAGGTGCTGACGCTCTGCATGCTTTCGCCCTGGTTGACGAACAGGAAGGTCACGTCCTGATGCTGGTTCTGCGCGTTCTGCAGCACCGGCATTTCGCGCCGGCACGGCGGGCACCAGGTGGCCCACAGGTTGATCACCAGAGGGCCGCCCTGATAACTGCTCAACTCTACCGATTCACCATGGGCGTTGCGCATCACCATCTCCGGCAGGCGCGTGCCCTGTTCGTAAAGGCTGGACGAGAAACTGGCCAGCAGCCAGAACGCCAGCCCGCTGCCAAGGCCCCAGCCCAAAGGGCGACGCAACCCGCTGCGGCGCCAGCCCCAGATCAACGCACCCACCACCACGGCCACCAGCCCCGGCCACAGCAAAAAGCCGCCGTCACGCAAGTCGAGCATTTGCAGCGGGTCTTCCTTGAAGTAGCGCCAGTAGCTGATGACGAAGCCGACGCGTGCCGTCAGCAAACCCAGCAAGAACAGGCTGAACAGCACTGACTCGGGGTTTTCACCACCGCGTTTGGCCACGCGCCAACCCACCAGTGTTGCCAGGGCAAGGGCCAGGATCAGCAGCAGGTGATTGATGGCCAGCGCAAACGAACCGATGGTCAGGGTGAGCATTTAGAGGGTTTCCCGAGTGGCGTTCCAGTGATTCAAAAAGGTCTGGGCGTTGACTTCGCCAGTGATGCGTTGTCCGCGACGCTCAACCCCGTCGGGACCGATCCAGGCAAAGCTGGGCGGGCCGGGTACTTGATAGCGGCCGAGCAGCTCGCGGCTGGCGACATTATCGGCGGTCACGTCAAGACGCAACAGGCGCACGCCCTGCAAGGCTTCCATCACCTGCGGTTGGCCAAAGACCTGTTTCTCCATGACCTTGCATGACACGCACCAGTCGGCGTAGTAGTCGAGCAATACCCATTGCCCATCCGCCTTGGCGCTGGCCAGTTCACGGTCCAGGGCGGCGGGGTCCTTGATGGTGATGAACGCATCATGGGCGGTGTTTGCGGTGCTGCCCGCCACGGTCTTGGCGGTGTACACCTGCAGCGGTTGCCACAGCTCGGTGCCGCCGCCGGCTGCACCCACCAGCAACAGGCTGCCCCACAGACCTGCCAGCAGGCTCAGGGGGCTGAACAGGGTTTTGGCGCGCAGGAATGCCTGCGCCTGTTGCCAGAGGCTGCTGGCGAAAATGATCAGCAGTACGCCCCACAGGCCGACCCACAAGGACTCGTCGAGTACAGGCCGTACCAGCAGCAGTGCGGTGCCCAGGAACAGGAAACCGAACAGGCCTTTCATCAGGTTCATCCAGGCACCGGGTTTAGGCAGGAAGCGACTGCCCACGGTGACCAGCAACAACAGCGGCACGCCGATCCCGACGCCCATCACAAACAGCACCAGGCCGCCTTCAACCGCGTTGCCGCTTTGCGCGATATACAGCAAGGCACCGGCCAGCGGCGCGGTCATGCACGGCCCAACCAGCAAGCCGGACAGCGCGCCAAGAATGCCTGCGCCCACCAGGCTGCCGCCTTTGCGCCCACGCCCGGCGGTTTCCAGACGGTCACGCAGGGCCGCGGGCAGTTGCAGTTCGAAAAAGCCGAACATCGGCAGCGACAACACCACGAACAGCGCGGCAAAGCTGCCCAGCAGCCAGGGTTGTTGCAGCAGTGCCTGCAAGTTGGCGCCCAGCAGGGCTGCCAGCACGCCCAGCCCGGCATACACCAGCGCCATGCTGACCACATAGCTGCCGGCCACGGCAAACCCGCGTCCGGTCGTGGCACCGCTGCCTACCACCAGCCCGGCCAGAATCGGCAGCATCGGCAGCGAGCAAGGGGTAAAGGCCAGCAGCAGGCCCAGGCCGAAGAACAGCAGCAAACTCCAGCCCAGGGAGCGCTGTTGCAAGCTGGCAGCCAGCGACTGGTCCTGTGCCTGGCCCTGGGCTGCAACCGGTTGCGTGCCACCCAGGTCAACGGTCTGGCTTTGTGGCGGGTAGCACAGCCCGGCATCGGCGCAGCCTTGCCAGCTGACCTTGACCTGACCGCTGGCGCCTGCCGGGATCAGCAGCTCAACGCGGTCGCGATAGACCTGGGTTGCGCCAAAAAACTCATCGCTGTGTTCCAGCCCCTGAGGCAGCTCAGGGGTATGCGCGGCCTCCAGCCCGTCGAACTTGAAGCGCTTTTGATACAGATAGTACGTGTCGGCTATTTTCCACTGCAGACGGGTTTCGCCTGAGGGCAAGGGTTCGGCACTGAATACAAAGGCCTTGTTGACCGGCAGAAAGTCGGGCTGTGAGAAAGGATTGTTCGCGGTCTGGGCCTGGGTCACGCCCACCAGACACATCAATAACAAGGACAGCAGCAAACGCATGAGTTAAGCCTTGGGCAAGTTCAAGTGACGCTACAGTGTGATCCTGCGATTAACCGATCATTAACCGATCCACATCAATCGGTTCACGGCATAATCGGCCCTTAATCCCATCGCCTTTTAATCGGCTCATTTACGCGGGTATCAGCATGCACGTACTGGTTTGCGAAGACGACGAACTGATCGCCAGCGGCATCAAGGCCGGGCTGACGGCCCAGGGCCTGACGGTTGAACACGTCAGCACGGCGGCTGCGGCGCGGGCCATGCTGAAAGCTGCCGAGTTCGATGTCATGGTGCTCGACCTGGGCCTGCCCGACGAAGACGGCCTCAAGCTGCTGCAACAGTTGCGTCAGCAAGGGCTGGAGTTGCCGGTGCTGATCCTTACCGCCCGCGATTCTGTCACCGACCGGGTAGACGGCCTGCAAGCCGGTGCCGATGATTACCTGCTCAAGCCCTTTGACCTGCGCGAACTGGCCGCCCGCCTGCACACCTTGCTGCGCCGGGTAGCGGGGCGCAGCGTCAACCTGATCGAACACGGCCCCCTGAGTTACGACCCCAGCAGCCGCGTGACCTTGCTTGCAGGCCAGCCGGTGGACTTGTCCCGCCGTGAACAGGCACTGCTGCAGGCCTTGCTGCACAACCGGGGGCGGGTGCTGTCCAGTGAGCAACTCAAGGACAGCATCTATGGCTTCGGTGACGAACTGGAGAGCAACGCCCTGAACGTGCATATCCACCACCTGCGGCGCAAATTGGGCAACGGCATCGTTGAAACCGTGCGTGGCCTGGGCTATCGCCTGGGCACGGCCGATGGTGCCGGGTCCGGCACATGATGAGCATGCGCCTGCGTCTGAGCCTGACCATTGGCTCGGCATTTGTCCTGGTCTGGGCATTGGCCGCGGCCTGGAT
>JBILYW010000476.1:0-3557 GCA_044377555.1 Pseudomonas sp. | reverse complement strand
CTGGTAGGAAGTGCTGATACCCAGGTCGCCGACGTTGGCCACCGGCACTTTATCCGCCAGCAAAAACGCTTCGCCAGACTCTTGCAGACGCTGGGCACCCGCCTTTGCCGAGCCGCTCCAGCCACCGGCTGACTGCGCTTGCTCAATCTGGGCCCGCGCGCGGGACAAGTTGGCCGCAGCCACACGCAAATCGGTGTTGGAGGCCATGGCCTGGCGCACCAGCTCGTTGAGTGTCGGGTCCTGGTAGAGCTTCCACCAATCATCGGGGATTGGCGCTGACACCACATTGGCGCCCTCGCCCGCCAATTGGCCCTGCAAATCCGGGCGCTGCATGGCCGCGTCTTTGGGTAACTGGTAATCGGGACCAAGCATCTGGCAACCGGACAGCAGCAAACCCAGCCCTACGGCTGCCAGGTGAACGGCTTTCATTGCGCGTTCTCCTGGGCAGGCTTGGCCTTGGGCGAATCCTGGATGATCGATACGGTGGCTGTGCGCCCGGCGATCATGCGAAAGTCCTGCGGCACGTCGTCAAACACGATGCGCACCGGAATCCGCTGCGCCAGCCGCACCCAGCTGAACGCCGGATTGACGTTGGGCAACAGGTTCTGCCCGCTGGTACGGTCACGGTCTTCGATGCCCGCCACAATACTTTGAACATGGCCGCGCAAACGGGCATTGTCGCCAATCACGCGGATATCGACGCTCTGGCCTACATGAATGCCGTCGAGCTTGGTTTCTTCAAAATAGCCGTCGATGTGAAACGAGCTGCTGTCGACAATCGACAGCACAGGCTTGCCTGCGGTGACGAATTCATTGACCCGTGGTGCGCGGTCGTTGACGTACCCATCGACCGGGCTGCGCACCACGGTGCGGTCCAGGTTGAGCTGGGCACTGTCCACCGCCACTTCAGCCTCGATCAATGCAGACTGTGCCCGCAGCTCTCGCGACTGGCTTTCTTCGAGCTGCTCGCGAGCGACCAGGTTGCCCAGCCCACGGTTACGCCGACTCTCACGCTGGGCCTGCGCCAGGGTCTCCTGGCGGTCGGCGACCGTCGCCCGGGCTTGACGCAAGGCGAGCTTGAATCGTTCCTGGTCGATGACAAACAGCACCTCATCACGGGCTACAGGCTGGTTGTCGCGCACATCCACCTGCTTGATCAGGCCCGATACGTCGGGGGAGATTTGCACCACATCAGCGCGAATGTGAGCGTCGCGGGTCCAGGGAGCAAACATGTAGTACATGGTCATGCGCCAGACCACGACGCAGGCAAATGTCACCACCAATAAGGTGAGAACAACACGGCCCAAGGTCAGTAAAGGTTTTTTCATGTCATCAGGTATCGACTAAACGAATCCACAACGCCGAGTAGCAGAGCGTAGAGACCGACGTTGAACAAAGCCCGGTGCCAGACCAGACGGTAGAAGTGCACACGGGTGAGTAACCCGTGAACCACCAGAAACAGTAAGTAAGTGATGCCCATCAACACCAGAAGCGTGGGCAGGAATACCCCGCTGATATCCACGTCACCGATCATAGCGGCGCTCCATCAATGCCCTGGGCATGGGGATGCGGCAGGTCGTCGTTATCGACAATAAATTCAACACCGGGCAGCAAGGCCAGGCGCAGCCCGCTAAGGGCGTGCAACAGATGCACCCGCGCTTCGCCTTCGTCTTGCAGGTCGTTGGCATTCAGGGCCCGGCGCGTGCGGTCCATGGCCATTTGCAGGCCAAGGGGCATCGGCAACCGCTCACCCGCCTTGAGGCAGGCGCAAAAATAGTCGCCTACATCGCTCACCACCTGACGCAACAACCGTTGCGGCTCACCCCTGACCCTTGGGGCATAGGCCAGCAGGTCCAGAAGGTTGAGAGCCACTCGCAGGTCACGCAAGGCGCTGCCCGTGTCTTGCCCGGTCAAGGCCAGGCGCGGCAAGTGCTGCATCAGGCGGTCCAGCATTTGTGCACCCATTTGCCGGTGCTCGGCCAGGCTCGCGGGCCGGGTCAGACTGACGATGTCACCCCAGCTGAAGCGCGTGAGGCGCTTGGCCGCAAGCTCGGCACCGAACGGGCGCGCAATCAGGGTCCAGACGAAGGCAAACAGCAGGCCGATGGGGCCCGCCAGGTTGGCATTCACAAACACCATGAAGTCCGCGTCGTAGGCGCCCTGAATGCTGATAAAGGAGGCGGTGTTAACGATGGTTAACAACGTACCCAGGTAAAACCGGGGCTGTACGGTCAGGGTGCCGACACAGATAAACGGCACGGCGAACGCCAGCACCAGCATCGGGAAATCGTGCAGGTTGGGCAGGATCACAAACAGGTACAGGCTGGCGAATACCACCGACAGCGAAGTCCAGAAAAAGAACCGGTAAATCTGCGGCGCCGGGTCGTCCATCGCCGCAAAAAAGCTACAGGCCACAGCGGCCAGAATCACCGCACTGGCACCATCGGTCCAGCCGAGCAAAATCCACAACACTGAGGCGACGACAATCGCGGTCACCGTGGAGAACGCCGAATAGAGCATCAGCCCGCGATCGAGAAACGGCGTCAGCCGCCCCAGACGCCAGTGCCGGTAGACCGCACGCCAGATGTCCTGATTGCCGGTCGAAATGGCCTCTTGCAAGCTGCGGCAGTCTTGCCACAGGTCGATCCACTCGCCTAGCCGATACAACACGTTGGAGAGCACCAGCTGACGGCGGTCATCAAGCGCGGCAGCACTGGGTTGCAAGGTTTCGAGTTCATTGCGCAGCGCTTGCCATTGCTGGACCGGGGCCCCCTCACGAGTGCTTTCAAGCCACGCCTTGGCGTGATCGAGCAAGGGCGTAACCTGATCGACCAGTTCAGGTGCCCGCCGCTCCAGCGCGTAGAGTGCGTCGTCCAGCGCGTCGACCACGGGCAGCAAGTGGATCATGCGCCCGCGCAACTCCTTGGTATTACGTACGGTCTGCGGGTGCGCGCCCTCATGGGGCAACTGGCCAATCATCATCTCCAGGCTGTTGAAGGTCGTAACCATCGATGAGCGCAGGCCGCTGGCCTTGTTCGGCTCTACGTCGCGTGCCAGGAAGTGCTTGCTGTAATTGCTCGCATCGGCAAACCACTTGGCCGCCGAGTCGATAAACACCGGGGTCAAGCGGCGTGGCCAGAACATGCTGCCAACGACCGCTGCGCAGACGATCCCGAGCATGATTTCTTCGGTACGCGAAACCGCGATGTCGAAGACATTCAGCGGGTTATCCACAATCGGCAAAGCAATCATCGGCATGGTGTAACCGGCGAGCATGAATACGTAGCTGTTGGCGGTGCGCAGGTGCAGGGACAAAAACAGCAAAATGCCGGTCCAGAGCGCTATCACCAACACCAGCAAAAAAGGTGTTTGAACAAACAGCGGGACAAAGAACACCGCGGCGGCGGCGCCGATCAGAGTGCCCAGGGCGCGGTAAACCGCCTTGGAGCTGGTCGGGCCGACGAAGGGGCTGGAGACGATATACACCGTGGCCATGGCCCAATACGGGCGGGGCATTTCCATCAGCAAAGCGATATACAGCGCGATCATCGAGGCGG
>JBILYW010000475.1:0-3560 GCA_044377555.1 Pseudomonas sp. | reverse complement strand
GTGGCGAAAATATTTACCCGCGTGAGCTGGAAGAGTTCTTTTTCACCCACCCGGCGGTGGCAGACGTGCAGATTGTGGGCATACCTGACGCCAGGTACGGTGAAGAAATCGTGGCATGGATCAAGTTCCATCCCGGCCATGCGGCCAACGAGCTGGAGTTGCAGACCTGGTGCAAGTCGCGCATCGCACACTTTAAAACGCCGCGCTACTTCAAGTTTGTAGACGCGTTCCCGATGACCGTGACCGGCAAAATCCAGAAATTCAAAATGCGCGAGATCAGTATTCAGGAGTGTGCAAAACGCTAAGGCACTATCTGTTTTTTTGTGGGAGCGGGCTTGCTCGCGATGCAGTCGCTGCGGTTTATCAGGTAAACCGAGGTGAAGGCCATCGCGAGCAGGCCCGCTCCCACATGAGTCGCATGTGAATTGGCAAAATATCAAACCCCGGACAGCACAAAGGGGAGCCGAAGCTCCCCTTTAATGTGTCGTGCATGCTCTTTTTTTATTATTGAAGGGCGGTCTATTGTTGTTTTTGGAACTCACCCTTTGCTGCGTTTTGTGCGACCCCCATCCGGGGTCAAGAGCAAACGTATTTTTTTGAGCGCTGATCCACTTTTATCACGGGCTATCAAACCTGTGATCCAACCTGTGCATGTGCTACCTGAAGGTAGTTTTATTATTCTCTGCCCGGTTGCGAGGTGGCTTTTAGGCGCCTCGGAAAAGTAAACCTTCTCCAAAAAAATCTGTTAGCTGCGTCTCTGCCGTGTTGTTTTTGTTATGTCAGAGTCGTTTCGTATTGTTTTTATTATGTTGCTGCGGTTTTTATTCTTGTTATGCCATAGAGATAGCAGGAGCCGTGCCAACTTTTAAAAACCCTTATAAATCAATATGTTGAGTTTTTAGGCAATAAAAAACCGGCCCCTGAAGCGGCCGGTTTGTTTCCGTGTTACTCGTTTGGTTCCCTTGCGGTAACACCACGGCACACTTTTTAGCCCTGACGTGCCCTGGCGACCCGCGACCCGGTAACACGGCCCAGTACGCTGCAGATGTGTTCGCCTGCCAGTAGCAGCTTGTCCATATCGATCCCGGTTTCGATGCCCATGCCGTTGAGCATGTACAGCACGTCTTCAGTGGCCACGTTGCCGCTGGCGCCCTTGGCATAGGGGCAGCCGCCAAGCCCGGCAATCGAGCTGTCGAACACCGCGATGCCTTCTTGCAGGCTCGCGTAGATGTTCACCAGTGCCTGGCCGTAGGTGTCGTGGAAGTGCCCGGCGAGTTTTTCCCGGGGCACGTCAGCGGTGACGGCTTCAAACATTGCCCGGGTAGCAGTCGGCGTTCCGGTACCGATGGTGTCGCCCAGTGAAACCTCGTAACAGCCCATGGCATACAGCTCTTTCGCCACGGCTGCGACCTGTTGCGCGCTGACGTGGCCTTCATACGGGCAACCGAGCACGCAGGACACATAACCGCGCACGCTGATGCCGTGTTGTTTGGCGGCCTCGATAATGGGTTCGAAGCGCGCCAGGCTTTCGCTGATCGAGCAATTGATATTGCGTTGCGAGAAGGCTTCGGACGCGGCGGCAAACACTGCGACTTCTTTTACCCCGGCCGCCACGGCATCCTCAAACCCGCGCAGGTTGGGTGCCAGCGCACCGTATACCACGCCCGGTTTGCGCCGGATTTTCGCGAAAACCTCGGCCGAACCGGCCATTTGCGGCACCCACTTGGGTGACACAAAGCTGCCGACTTCTATATAGCCGAGCCCGGCGTCGGTCAGGGCGTCAACCAGTTGCACCTTGTCGGCGACACTGATGGGGTTGGCTTCATTTTGCAGACCGTCGCGCGGGCCGACTTCGATCAGGCGCACATGGGTGGGAAGTGTCATGGGGGTCACCCTCTCTGTGTGGGAATACCCGGTGGGAGCGGGCTTGCTCGCGATGGGCACAATGCGGTGCATCAGCATTAGCGCGTCGATGCGATCGCGAGCAAGCCCGTTCCCACAGCAGGTATCAGCGTCTAATTGGGTATCTGGTTTTGTATTGTCTGTTCCAGCGCCTGGATACAGCGCTCTTCGGCAGTGTCCAGCTCCAGCTGCATCTGCTGGATATCCAGTAACTGCTGTTCCAGCTGCTCGCGGCGCTCGGCGATTTTGGCCAGCATGCTGTTGAGTTGCTTTTGATTGCCGCTGCTGGGGTCGTAAAGCTCGATCAGTTCGCGGCATTCGGCCAGGGAAAAACCAATGCGTTTGCCGCGAAGGATCAATTTCAGGCTGACCTTGTCCCGTGCTGAATACACGCGCTCCTGGCCGCGTCGCTCGGGGGCGAGCAAGCCTTGTTCTTCATAAAAACGAATGGCGCGGGTGGTGATGTCGAGCTCGCGGGCAAGGTCGGAAATACTGTACGTCTGGCTGCTCATGGGCGGGCTCTGGAGGAATCGTGTTCTTAAACTACTGGCTGGTTGACGTTTACGTCAAGCAAGCTGGCGCTGCCGTGTTTCTTTTCCTGTGCCACTTGCTGTTGGCACAGCTCAATCAGTTGTTCGCGCATCCAGCGATTGGCCGGGTCTTGCTCGGTGCTTTCGTGCCAGTACAAATGGGTTTCCACGTTGGGCAATTCATTGAGCGGCAGCGGCACAAAGTGCAGGGCATGGCGCCGGGCGAAGCGCTCGGGCACGGTCATCACCATGTCGGTTTGCTGTAACACATTGGAGGCCATCAGGTAATGCTGCGAGCGCAGGGTGATCTTGCGTTGCAGGCCCATTTTGCCCAGCGCCAGGTCCACTTCACCCAGGCCATTGCGCCGGGTCGAGATATGAATATGGGTCAATGCCAGGTAGTCATCGAGTTGCAAGGCGGCTTTGCCGGCCAAGGGGTGACCTTGACGCATGGCACATACATAGCGGTCCTCCATCAGCTTGACGTGGCGTACTTGCGGGTCGGTATTGAGCGGCGCATCCACGGCAAAATCCAGACGTCCGGCCGCCAGATCGCTGGTGGTCTCACGCCGATGGGAGAGAAAACTCTCGACCACCACCGATGGGGCCTGACGGCGCAAGCGCTGGAACAGCGGCGGCAGGATCACCGCTTCGCTCAGGTCCGTCATGCTGATGCGGTAGGTCTTGTTGGCTTGCAACGGGTTGAAGGTGCGGCTTTCCTGCACTGACACGCGCAACAGCGCCAGGGCACTGCGCACCGGGCTGATGATGTTCTGCGCCATGGGGGTAGGCACCATGCCCTGGGCGGTACGGACAAACAGCGGGTCGTTGAAGCTTTCGCGCAATCGCGCCAGCGCATTTGACACGGCCGGCTGAGTGATGCCGATGATTTGCCCGGCGCGGGTCAGGTTGGCTTCGGTGTAGATGGCATCGAAGACAATAAACAGATTGAGATCGACCTTGTTCAGGTTCATGGCGCGTGGCTCTTGTTGTTAGAGGGGGGGACGCGGGGTAATCATATATTGCTTATGAATGGTAATACACGCTGTTAATAGATGGCGCAAATGAAGGGTGGCTGACCTAGTATCACTTTTCGACATTTCCGGTAGAAGGTAGCCCCCCATGGAT
>JBILYW010000473.1:0-3569 GCA_044377555.1 Pseudomonas sp. | reverse complement strand
CGCCGTCCGTGCCCGCCAATTGATGGGCCAGGCCCAGCAGGTCGCGGTCGTGGCTACTCAGGCGCCCGCCAACCATGTCCGGCACTACGCAGATATAAAACGCCGGGGCCGGCACCTGATGCAGCGGTAATTGCACTGCAACGCTGGCCGAGCGCCGGGTTGCCCCGCCCTGCTGCGCGCCGCTGCGGTCGATCCGCTTGATGCCGTTGGGGCCGATAAAGCCCACGCCGTGCACATTTTTGCGCAGCACGCCGTTGGGCCCCATCCAGCTTTGCAGGTTCGGCTGCATGGCCGCATGCAGCGGGTGCAACCGGTTGCGGGCGATCCACTCGGCACGTGGGTCGCGGCGAATAATGTCACTCATGCGAGCACCTCGGGGGCTTCACGCCGGGTCGGTCTGGCGGGCGACGCGTCTTCAATCAGGGCGTCGGCCACCAGCTCGGCAATGTCTTTGATCAGCGGACGCGGCTCGACCACGCCTTCGAGCATCGCGGTGCATTGCGGGCAACCCACGGCCACGCGCTCGGCGCCGGTTTCGCGGATGTCGTCCATACGCATGTCGGGAATCCGCTGTTTGCCCGGGATGTCAGTAATCGGCGCCCCGCCGCCACCGCCGCAGCAACGGGAACGAAAGCCCGAGCGCTGCATCTCTTTGACTTCAATGCCCAGCGCTCGCAGCACCGCACGGGGGGCCTCGTATTCGCCGTTGTAGCGGCCCAGGTAACACGGGTCGTGATAGGTCACGCTGCCACCCGCATCCGCAGCCAGATTGAGCAGGCCGGCAGCGATCAACTCAGCCATATAGGTGCTGTGATGCTGCACGAGGTAGTCGCCGCCAAAGGCGCCGTATTCGTTTTTCAGCACATGGAAGCTGTGGGGGTCGCAGGTCACGATGCGCTTGAACCGGTACTGCGCCAGGGTCTGGATATTGCGTTTGGCCAGGGCCTGAAAGGTCGCTTCGTCGCCCAGGCGTCGGGCAACATCGCCGCTGTCGCGCTCTTCCAGGCCGAGCACGGCAAAGTTGACCTTGGCTGCTTTCAGCACTTTGACGAAGGCGCGCAAGGTGCGCTGGTTGCGCATGTCGAACGCACCGTCGCCGACCCAGAACAGCACGTCAGCCGAGGGATTGTCGCGCATCAGGCCAAGGTTCAGATCCGCCGCCCAGTTCATCCGCCCGCCCGGTGCAAAACCGCCGGGGTTGTCGGTGGCGATCAGGTTGTCCAGCACCTGGGCACCGTTGTTGGGAGTCGCGCCTTTTTCCAGGGTCAGGAAGCGGCGCATGTCGACGATGGCATCCACGTGTTCGATCATCATCGGGCACTCTTCGACGCAGGCACGGCAGGTGGTGCAGGACCACAGCGTATCGGCGTCCACCAGACCGTTGACGATCGGTTGATGGGGGTTGCCGCCATGTTCGCCAATCGGCTTGCCGGGGTACGGGCTGCCGGCGAAGTGCGCATCGGTGCCGCCTGCCAGGCCGACCACCATGTCCTGAATCAGCTTTTTGGGGTTCAACGGCTGGCCTGCGGCATAGGCCGGGCAGGCGGCTTCGCACTTGCCGCATTGCACACAGGCGTCAAAGCCGAGCAGTTGGTTCCAGGTGAAATCCTTGGGTTTTTCCACACCCAGTGGCGCGCTGCGGTCATCCAGGTCCAGCGGTTTCAAGCCCGTGGAGCGACCGCCAGCAAAGCGCTCGGCACGGCGGTGCCAGGCCAGGTGCAAAGCACCGGCAAAGGCGTGCTTCATCGGCCCGCCCCAGGTCATGCCCAGGAACAGCTCGCACACCCCCCATGCCACGCCAACGGCCAGCACCGCCGCCAGCATCCAGCCGCCAAAGCCTTCGGGCAACAGGCCGGCCACCGGCAAGGTGAGGATGAAAAAGCTCGCCGAAAACACCAGCAGGCTTTTCGGCAGGCGCATCCACGGGCCTTTGGACAATCGCGCCGGCGGGTTGAGACGACGCTTGAACACAAAGAGTGCGCCGACAAACATCAGCGCCGTGGCAAACAGCAAGGCATAGCCGAGGATACGGTTATGCAGGCCCAGGCCGTGGACCAGGATCGCCAGCGCCGCCGCCAGCACAAAGCCCCCGGCCGTGGCGACGTGGGTGTTGGCCATGTATTTGTCGCGGGCCACCACGTGGTGCAGATCGACCATGTAACGGCGCGGCATGGCCAGCAGGCCACCCAGCAGATCGACCTTGGCCGGGCGGCCACGGCGCCACATGTTCATGCGGCGCACGGCACCCAGCACAGCCAGGCCAAGGGCGAAGAACAACAAAACAGGGAGAACTATATTGAGCATGGTGAAGCTCCCAAAGACCACAAAGGTCTACCGTGGGAGCGGGCTTGCCCGCGATGGCATCAACACGATGCACCAGACAAACCGCGTCGTCTGAATCGCGAGCAAGCCTGCTCCCACATTGGTTCGGTGTCAGGTCAGAAGTCTTTGCACAACCGCAACGCGTCATAGATCGCCGCATGCACGTTGCGCTGTGCCACGCAGTCGCCGATGCGGAACAGCAAGTACCCGTCCCCCGCTTCGCTCAGGCATGGCTGCGGCTTGATTGCGAACAAGGCTTCGACGTCGATCTGGCCCTTGTTGCGCGAATCCGGCTTGAGCCCGTAATACAGTTCTTCATCCGGACGCACGCCGTTTTCAATGATCACCTGATCCACCACGCGCTCTTCCTTGGCCCCGGTGTACTCGTTCTCCAGCACGGCAATCAGCTTGTCGCCCTCGCGGTAGACCTTCTCCAGCATCATGTCCCCGGTCATGATCACTTCCTTGGGGTACAGGCTGCGGTAGTAGGTGGGGAAGGACGTGCCGCCAATCGCCACGCCGGGCTTGGTATCGTCGGTGACGATCTCGACCTGGCTGCCTTTGTCGGCGGCATAGTCGGCTACCGACATGCCGGTGAACTCGCAAATGGTGTCGTACACCAGCACGTTTTTGCCCGGCTCGACCTTGCCGTCGAGTACGTCCCAACTGCTGACCACCAGGCCTTCGGCCGCGCCCCAGTGTTCGTTCTGTTCCACAAACGGATGCCCGCCGACAGCCAGCACCACAATGTCGGGGCGCAGGTCGAGAATCGTTGCCGCATCGGCCGCCGTACCCAGGCGCAGGTCAACCTTCAGTCGCGCCAGCTCCAGTTGGAACCAGCGGGTGATGCCGGCCATCTGGTCCCGTTGCGGGGCTTTGGATGCGGTGGTGATTTGCCCGCCGATGGCCTCCTTTTTCTCGAACAGGGTCACGTCATGCCCGCGCTCGGCGGCCACCCGCGCCGCTTCCATCCCGGCCGGGCCGGCGCCGACGATCACCACCTTGCGTTTGACCCCGGCGGATTTTTCGATGATGTGCGGCACGCCCATGTATTCACGGCTGGTGGCCGCGTTTTGAATGCACAGCACGTCCAGCCCCTGGTACTGGCGGTCGATGCAGTAGTTGGCGCCCACGCATTGTTTGATCTGGTCGATCTGGCCCATTTTGATTTTGGCAATCAGGTGCGGGTCGGCGATGTGGGCGCGGGTCATGCCCACCATGTCCACATAACCGCCTTCCAGAATGCG
>JBILYW010000474.1:0-3569 GCA_044377555.1 Pseudomonas sp. | reverse complement strand
CAGGGCGCGAGCCAGGCGCTGCCCATTGTGCGTGTGGCAACCCGTCAGCAATCGGGGTTTGTCGAAGACCTGTTCCGCTCGCAAGTGGGCGACCGTACCAACTGGCGTGCACTGCTCAAGGGCGATGCAGAGCCTGTGGACCTCGCGGCAGTGCGTGAGCAACTGTTCGAGAGCTGCGCCGAAGGCCTGCGCACCCTGCAGGAGCGTTTTGGCCTGCAAGCAGTCCAGCCTTTGCATGACGTGGCACCCATAGAGATTCGTTACCCGGTCGAGCAGTACCCGGCCAAGATCGTCAGCTTCAATCTGGACAAGGATCCGATCGTAGAAGGCACGCTGATGGGGATCAAGGGCCAGTACCTGATCTTCGACACCGGCGTTATCAATATCCGCAAATACACGGCCTATCAGCTGGCCGTGCATCAGTAAAAGGACTCCAGCATGCGCACCGAACAACCGCAAATGATTTACCTGAAGGACTACCAGGCGCCCGAGTACCTGATCGACGAAACGCACCTGACCTTCGAGTTGTTCGAGGACCACACGCTGGTCCATGCGCAACTGGTGATGCGCCGCAACCCGGCACGTGGCGCGGGCTTGCCGGCACTGGCGCTGGACGGTCAGCAGCTGGAGCTGTTGTCGGTCTCCCTGGATGACACCGAACTGGCTCCCGAGGATTACCAGCTCACCGAGAGCCACCTGATCCTGCACCCGACCAGCGAACAGTTTGTGGTCGACACCAGCGTCAGGATCCACCCCGAATCCAATACCGCGCTGGAAGGCCTGTACAAGTCCGGCGGGATGTTCTGCACCCAGTGCGAGGCCGAAGGCTTTCGCAAGATCACCTATTACCTCGACCGCCCGGACGTGATGAGCAAGTTCACCACCACCGTGGTGGCCGAGCAGCACAGCTACCCGATCCTGCTGTCCAACGGCAACCCGATCGCCAGCGGCCCCGACGAAGACGGGCGGCACTGGGCGACCTGGGAAGACCCATTCATGAAGCCGGCCTACCTGTTTGCGCTGGTGGCCGGTGATCTGTGGTGTGTGGAAGACACCTTTACCACCATGAGCGATCGCAGCGTGGCGCTGCGTATTTATGTCGAGCCGGAAAACATCGACAAGTGCCAGCACGCCATGACCAGCCTGAAAAAATCCATGCGCTGGGACGAAGACACCTACGGTCGCGAATACGACCTGGATATCTTCATGATCGTGGCCGTGAACGACTTCAACATGGGGGCAATGGAGAACAAGGGTCTCAATATCTTCAACTCCAGCGCCGTGCTGGCCCGCGCCGAGACCGCCACCGATGCCGCCCACCAGCGGGTCGAGGCGATCGTGGCCCATGAATACTTCCACAACTGGTCGGGCAACCGTGTGACCTGTCGAGACTGGTTCCAGCTGTCGCTCAAGGAAGGTTTCACGGTGTTCCGTGATTCCGAGTTCTCGGCCGACATGAACTCGCGCACCGTCAAACGCATCCAGGACGTGGCCTACCTGCGCACCCACCAGTTCGCGGAAGACGCAGGGCCCATGGCCCACGCTGTGCGTCCTGAAAGCTTTATCGAAATCTCCAACTTCTACACCCTGACCGTTTACGAAAAGGGTTCGGAAGTGGTGCGCATGATCCGCACCCTGCTCGGGGCTGAAGGCTTCCGCAAAGGCAGCGACCTGTATTTCGAGCGCCATGACGGCCAGGCGGTCACCTGCGACGACTTTATCAAGGCCATGGAAGACGCCAACGGTGCCGACCTGAGCCAGTTCAAGCGCTGGTACAGCCAGGCGGGCACACCGCGTCTGGCGGTCAGCGAGCACTATGACGCCGGGCAGAAAACCTACAGCCTGACCTTCGCCCAAAGCTGCCCGGCAACCCCGGACAAGGTCGAAAAACTGCCGTTCGTGATTCCGGTCGAGCTGGGACTGCTGAGCGCCCAGGGCGCAGAAATGCCCCTGCAACTGGCGGGCGAACCGGCTGCCGCGGGCACCAGCCGCGTACTGTCGGTGACGCAAGCCGAGCAGACGTTCACCTTTGTTGGCGTCAATGAGCAACCGCTGCCGTCGCTGCTGCGTGGTTTCTCTGCGCCGGTGAAGTTGCACTTCGGGTACAGCCGTGACCAGTTGATGTTCCTGATGCAACACGACAGCGATGGTTTCAATCGCTGGGATGCCGGTCAGCAACTGTCGGTGCAGGTGCTCCAGGAATTGATCGCCCAGCATCAGCGTGGCGAAACACTGGTCATGGACCAGCGCCTGGTTGCAGCCTTGCGCAGTGTGCTGGGCAATGAGCAACTGGATCAGGCCATGGTTGCAGAAATGCTGTCGTTGCCGGGTGAGGCCTACCTCACTGAAATCAGCGAAGTGGCGGACGTTGAAGCAATCCACGTGGCCCGTGAGTTCGCTCGCAAGCAACTGGCCGACAGCCTGTTCGACGGTTTGTGGGCGCGTTACCAGGCCAACCGTGAAGTATCCAGGGTCACGCCGTATGTGGCCGAAGCCGAGCACTTTGCCCGTCGTGCGCTGCAAAACATCGCGTTGTCTTACCTGATGCTCAGCGGTAAACCGCAAGTCCTGGCAGCGGCGCTGGAGCAGTTCGAGCACAGCGACAACATGACCGAGCGCCTGACCGCGCTGGCCGTGCTGGTCAACTCGCCGTACGAGGCTGAACGGGCCGCCGCACTGGCCAGCTTTGCCGAACAGTTCAAGGACAACCCGCTGGTTATGGATCAGTGGTTCAGCGTGCAGGCAGGCAGCCCCATGCCCGGTGGTTTGCAGCGTGTGCGCGAGCTGATGGAGCACCCGGCGTTCACCCTCAAGAACCCGAACAAGGTGCGGGCTCTGGTCGGTGCATTTGCCGGGCAGAACCTGATCAACTTCCATGCGGCAGATGGTTCGGGCTATCGCTTCCTGGCCGATCTGGTGATCCAGCTCAACGGCTTCAACCCGCAGATTGCCTCACGGCAGTTGGCGCCGTTGACCCGCTGGCGCAAATACGACAGCGCCCGTCAGGCGCTGATGAAGGCCGAGCTTGAGCGCATCCGCAGCTCGGGGGACTTGTCCAGCGACGTGTTTGAAGTGGTCAGCAAAAGCCTGGCGTAAAAGCCGGGTCTGAAAAAGGCGCTGCCCGAGTGATCGGTCAGCGCCTTTTTTATGGCATCGACGTTCAGTCGCCCGGGGTGATCAGGCGCGACACCGGCACTTTATGCATGACCACGGTGTAATTGATGGGGCCTTTGAGCGCCTGGGCCGCGGTGTCGACATAGGTGTGCTGATAGTCCTGGAGTGTGGCGATGCGCGTGCCGTTGCGATAAATCTGCACGGGTGTGCCTTCGGGGTGGCCCGTACGCCAGGTCAACTTCACGCTGGCCTGGCCAGGTACTTTGCGGGCAGTCAGCTGCCTGACCCCCACCGGCCCGATCAAGGGCAGTCCATCCATCGAATACCCGGCAGCAGCGGGCAGGGCGCCAAGGTGGGCAAGCAGCGTGGGGGTAATGTCGGCCTGGCTGGCATAACCGTACAAGCCGTCATGGCCGGGGTTGCCCGGGTGGGGAATGGGGGCTGTCAGTTGCGCG
>JBILYW010000472.1:0-3584 GCA_044377555.1 Pseudomonas sp. | reverse complement strand
CCGATGGTGCGGGCCTGGGGATTCGCTTCCTCAAGCACTTGGCGCGTACCCGTCTGTTGCTGCATCTCGTCGACATGGCGCCGGTTGAAGGCAGTGAAAGTGCTGCCGACACCGCTGAAGTCATCGTCAATGAGCTGACCAAGTTCAGCCCGTCGCTGGCTGAGCGTGATCGCTGGCTGGTGTTGAACAAGTGCGACTCCTTGCCGCAAGACGAACACGATGCGCGCGTTAAAGAAGTCGTGGATCGTCTTGAGTGGACCGGTCCTGTGTATGTGATCTCGGCTATTGCCAAGATCGGTACCGAGAAGCTGTGCCACGACATCATGCGTTATCTGGAAGACCGTGCTGACCGTCTGGCCAATGATCCTGCCTACAAGGAAGAATTGGCTGAGCTGGATCAGCGCATCGAAGATGAGGCCCGTGCGCAGTTGCAGGCGCTGGATGACAAGCGTGCCCTGCGTCGCAGCGGCGTGAAGAGCGTCCATGACATCGGTGACGATGACTGGGATGAAGAAGATGTTGAAGACGAAGATGGTCCGGAAATCATTTACGTCCGCGACTGATTCGTTGCAGTAAACTACAGCGCCGCTCAATGAGCGGCGTTTTAGCATCTACGAATTGGTAATCAAAAATAATTCCATGGGCGGCGCTCGGTCGCGCTGCTCTCAGGCATAGGTTGGATGATGATGCGGAGCAAGGTGACGGGTGCACAGCGCTGGGTCGTGAAGATCGGCAGCGCGTTGCTGACAGCGGATGGCAAGGGCCTGGATCGCGTGGCGATGGGGGTCTGGGTCGAGCAGATGGTGGCCTTGCACGAGGCGGGCGTCGAGCTGGTGCTGGTGTCTTCGGGTGCGGTGGCAGCCGGGATGAGCCGCTTGGGCTGGACGGTGCGACCGAGTGCCATGCATGAGTTGCAAGCTGCTGCGGCCATTGGTCAGATGGGGCTGGTGCAGGCCTGGGAGTCGAGCTTTGCCGAGCATTCGCGGCACACGGCGCAAATCCTGCTGACCCATGACGATCTGTCGGATCGCAAGCGTTACCTCAATGCCCGCAGCACCTTGCGTGCGTTGGTGGAGTTGGGCGTGATCCCGGTCATCAATGAAAATGACACGGTGGTTACGGATGAAATCCGTTTCGGTGATAACGATACGCTGGCTGCGCTGGTAGCCAACCTGGTCGAGGCTGACTTGCTGGTGATCCTGACCGATCGCGATGGCATGTTTGATGCCGATCCGCGCAATAACCCCGATGCAAAAATGATTTACGAAGCGCGTGCCGATGACCCTGCGCTGGACGCAGTGGCGGGTGGCACGGGTGGCGCGCTTGGGCGTGGTGGTATGCAGACCAAGCTGCGCGCAGCGCGACTGGCAGCCCGTTCGGGTGCGCATACGATCATCGTGGGCGGGCGTCTGGAGCGTGTGCTGGATCGTCTGAAAGCGGGTGAGCGCCTGGGTACGTTGTTGTCCCCGGAGCGCGGCCTGCTGGCGGCGCGCAAGCAATGGCTGGCCGGGCATCTGCAAACCCGCGGTACGCTGGTGCTGGATGATGGTGCCGTGGCTGCGTTGTCCCAGGGCAATAAAAGTTTGCTGCCGGTGGGCGTCAAGGCGGTGCAGGGTGGTTTCCGTCGTGGCGAGATGGTGGTCTGCGTGGCGCCGGACGGGCGGGAGATTGCTCGCGGCCTGGCCAACTACAGTGCTGCAGAAGCCCAAAAAATTATTGGGCAATCGTCGGATGCGATTGTCAGTTTGTTGGGTTATATGGCGGAGCCGGAGCTGGTTCACCGCGATAACCTGATTCTGGTTTGATTTAGAGGTGTCGAATGCGTTTGATTAAAGGTTTGCTGGGGTTGATGCTGGCGATGCCGTTGATGGCGTCGGCTGAAGAAATTGGCACAGTGTCGACTGTATTCAAGTTTGTCGGACCCAATGATCGCATCGTGGTTGAGGCGTTCGATGATCCGAAGGTTGATGGTGTGACCTGTTATTTGTCCCGCGCCAAGACGGGCGGTATGAAAGGTGGTCTGGGTTTGGCTGAAGATCGCGCGGAGGCGTCGATTGCGTGCCGTCAGACCGGGCCGATCAGCTTCAAGGGTGACCTGAAAGATGGTGATGAGGTGTTCAAGGAGCGCACTTCGCTGGTGTTCAAGACCATGCAGGTTGTGCGTTTCCTCGACAAGAAGCGCAATACGCTGGTGTATCTGGTGTACAGCGACCGCCTGATTGAAGGCAGCCCGCAGAACGCAGTAACGGCAATCCCGATTCTGCCGTGGCCCCACGGCTAATCATTTTCAATAAAAAGGCTGCGGCAGGGTGATCCTGTCGCAGCTTTTTTTATGCTTGCGGGGTTTTGGTGTAGTCGCTGAGGGATGCGAGGCTGCGAGCAGTTGATTGCGGTCTCGTTCTTTGGCAGCGACTGCAGGTGTTGCAGTGCGGTACATAAATCGCAGGCAATAAAAAACCGACCCTGAGGTCGGTTTTTTAAAAAGCTTATCGCTTAAGCAGCAGTCGCAAGGTTCAACGCCTTGACGTGGCCATTCAGGCGGCTCTTATGGCGAGCAGCTTTGTTCTTGTGGATGATACCTTTATCGGCCATACGGTCGATAACAGGAACAGCCAGAACATAGGCAGCTTGCGCTTTAGCAGCGTCTTTTGCGTCGATGGCCTTAACTACATTCTTGATGTAGGTACGAACCATGGAACGCAGGCTGGCGTTGTGGCTGCGACGCTTCTCAGCCTGTTTTGCACGTTTTTTGGCGGAAGGTGTGTTGGCCACCGTCGAGCTCCTCGAAAGACTTTGTGAAATAGCAAACAAAATAGGCCGCGAATCATGCCGATGAGTTGAAGTCTTGTCAAGGGCAGTTAAGGTGTTCCGCTGAGTGGTTGCGACATTTGACTGGAGGATTTATTTCCGGCCTGTGACCTGTAAACTCGCGGCCTTTGCTTCGGGCGTTTTTGCGGCGCGAAGTATTGCATAAATGGCTGGCTTTATCGCCCATCCTTTGCCGAGGCGCACAACTCTTTCAATGAATCTACTCAAGTCACTCGCCGCCGTCAGCTCTATCACCATGGTTTCCCGGGTTTTGGGCTTTGTACGCGACACCATCATCGCGCGCACTTTCGGTGCCGGAATGGCCACGGATGCGTTCTTCATCGCCTTCAAGCTGCCCAATCTGCTGCGCCGAATTTTCGCCGAGGGCGCCTTTTCCCAGGCATTCGTGCCGATCCTGGCCGAATACAAGAGCCAGCAGGGGGAGGAGGCGACGCGCACATTCATTTCCTATGTCACCGGATTGCTGACCCTGGCGCTGGCGCTGGTGACGCTGCTCGGGGTGATCTTTGCGCCCTGGGTTATCTGGGCCACCGCGCCCGGCTTTGTCGACACCCCGGAGAAATTCGCCCTCACCTCGGATCTGCTGCGGGTGACCTTTCCTTATATATTGCTGATCTCCCTGTCCTCGATGGCCGGTGCGATCCTCAACACCTGGAACCGTTTTTCAGTGCCGGCGTTCGTGCCCACGCTGCTCAACGTCAGCATGATTTTCTTCGCGCTGTTCCTGACGCCGTACTTCGATCCACCAGTGATGG
>JBILYW010000471.1:0-3586 GCA_044377555.1 Pseudomonas sp. | reverse complement strand
CAATCTGCGCATTGTCGATGCTGGCGGGTGGCGGTGGTGGTGGATGTTGCCGGCAACGGCGGGTGCCTGGGTCACGCTGGTGATCCGGCCCGAGGACGCCACGCTGTCGGGCTACCAGCCCGGGGCGGCAGATCGTCCCGAGCCGGCGGCGCCGGTATACACCGAGGTCGAAGGCTTTAGCGTCCTGATGGATGACAGCTCAGACACCAATCTGACGTTCTCGTATTACTGCATCAACGATGTGCCCCCGGCCTTTGCGGCCGAGGATGGCTACACCCTCAACTATCGGCTGACGATCAAGGGGCAGGCCAAGTTCAGGGCGCTGGTGGGCGACTGCACCATCCTGCAGTACCGCGACGACTCTCTGGCGTACTGCCCGGGTGTGATTCCGTTTTCCAATATCTACGCCGAGGGCACGGACCAGATCGGGGCTTGGCATGGCATGCCGTACCCGGGTTATCAGTACCCGCTGATTTACTGCATCGACCCGCTCAATGAGTACGGGCGAAAGCTCAATCAGATGGTCGAGTTTCTGTACGACTCGCAGCAGTGGTACGCGCAGAAGTTCGGCCAGTTGGGCCCGGGCGCATCGGCCTATGTGTGGAACCGCTGGGACAACTACAAGTACGGCAAGCCGGATACCTGGACGATGTACCACTGGGGCACCGGCACGGCATGGAGCGGTTACCAGCCACGGGCAATGATGGGCGCCTGTCGGGCGTGGTACGAGCTGGTGAGCCAAGGCAAAGCGGTGCCGGCAAAGCTCAAGACCTACGCGGAAAACTGGCTGGCCTGGTTGATCACCTTCACCAAAGCCTCGGGCGGGATCTTGCCTACGGACTTCCCCATGACCAGCACACCCAAGCCTATGGCGGATGACTTCACCGGCCATGTGACCGGGCTGTGGTTGGCCGGTGCCTGTCTGGCGGGTTTGGCGGGCTGTCAGGTGGCGGGGCTGGACGATCTGATCGAGGCCTGCGTGACCGAGCTGCAGAACAATTATGTCGTCACCCCGGTGCCGGGTCAGCCCATGAACGGCTGTTGGTCGCCAGCGGTGCGGCTGGGCACGGATAACGGCATGTTCTTCGGCTTTTGGGCCGGGGAGATTCTGCGCGGCCTGGGCCTGTACATCCTGTACCGCAGCCTTGGCCCCGGGGCGAATATCTACGGCGCTCCCATGCCGCTGTAACTCACTCAATTAGGCACATTCATGGCAGAGCAAAACACGTTGTATATCGCCATGCTGACGGATGTTGGCGCGGCGCAGCAGGCCAAGGCGATCGCAAGCGGTACGCCTTGGAACATCACCCATATGGGCGTCGGCGACGGTAACGGCGTAACACCGATCCCGTCCAAGCTGCAGAAAAAGCTGGTCAACGAAAACGTGCGCCTCAAACTCAACCGCCTGACGGTGCGCGGCGACCGCCCGGTGATCAGCGCCGAACTGATCCTGCCCTCCGATATCGGCGGCTGGTGGGTGCGTGAGGTCGGGCTGTATGACTCCACCGGCGCACTGGTGGCGGTGGCCAGCTACCCGCCGACCTACAAGCCGACACTGGCTCAGGGCACCGGCCGCACCCAAGGCATCCGCCTGCAGATTCTGGTCAGCAGCACGGCCAATATCACCATTCAGGATGACCCGACGCTGGTCACGGCGACCCTGTCGACCGTGCGTGAAGAAATCACCAAGGGCAATGCCAACTCGGCAAACAAGCTGTATGCCGGCCGGTTTCTGACCTACAAAGGTGCGGTGACGGGGCAGGGTTTTTTCGACGGCAGTGGCGACATTGATATCCCGATGACCCTTGCCGATTCAGGCGTGATGGCGGGGACTTACAGCAAGGTCACGGTAAACGCCAAGGGGTTGGTGACTGGCGCCCATGCGCTGATTCAGGGGGATATTCCGGCGCTGGATGCCAGCAAGATCACCACCGGCACCTTGAGCCGCCCGACCTCGGCCAACGCCGGTACGGCCACCAAGTTGCTGAACGGCCGGGCGCTGACCTTTGGCGGCGCTGCCACCGGTATGGGGTGGTTCGACGGCAGTGGCGACGTCAACATCCAGTTGGCTCTGGCCGCGCTGGACACCGGCAAGTTGAGCAGCGGCATTTTGCCGATCGTGCGGGGAGGCACTGGTGGTGATACGCCGGCTGCCGCCCGCGCCGCCCTGGGGGCCGGTGTGCCGTCGAGCTTGTATCACGACCCTGCGGGTTACTGGTGGGACAAGGACACCGGATTTTTTGTGCAGTGGGGCAACCGATATGTAGGCGATATGCCCGGAGGCATGCAGACCATCAAGCTGGTTTTCCCTTACGTGTTTGATACCAAACCGTTCATCGTGATTCCCGTGATTACGCAAAACCCCGGTGGCTACGCTTCGTCAGCGACAGTGACCTGTGCGATGAATGAAAAATCTCTTACCCCGTCAGAGTGCATGCTGAGCTTCACAGAATATATCTCTCTGGTGCAGGACTACGGCTTTCGCTGGATCGCGGTCGGGTATCGCGTCACACCGATGTAAACACAGGTTTCAACGCAGTACCGCAACCGCCAATAGGGCGGTTTTTTCGTTTCTATGGAGAACATCATGAGTCTTACCGACTTCTTTCACGGCATCACCGTGTCGCTGGTCGAGACCGGTGCCCGCACCATCGCGCTGCCCTCGTCATCGATCATCGGCCTGGTCGATACCTTCACCCCGGGTCTGGGTCTGGTGGAAACCAACGTGCCCACCTTGCTGACCCGTGAGAGCGAAGCGGTGGCCGCGTTCGGTGCTGACTCGGCCATCACCCGGGCGTGCAAAGCGATTTTTAACCAGTCGGCTGCCGCGATCGTGGCCGTGGGTGTGCCGGCGGATACCGAGGCGGCCGTGCTGACCAGTGCCGTGATTGGCGGCGTGTCGGCCGATGGCACGCGTACTGGCCTGCAGGCGCTGCTGGACGGCAAGAGTCTGTTCAACCTGCAGCCGCGGCTGGTCATTGCGCCCAAGCACAGCGCCACGGAAGCGGTGGCCACCGCGATGGATGTGCTGGCCGGCAAGTTGAAGGCGATCGGCATCATTGACGGCCCGAACACCACCGATGAGGCGGCGATTGCCTACGCCGAAAACTTCGGTTCCAAGCGCCTGTTTATGGTTGATCCGGCGGTCAAACAGTGGAGCACAGCGCTCAACGGCGACGTGTCGGTGCCAGGTTCTGCGATCGCTGCAGGCCTGTTTGCGCAGACCGATTCGCGCTTTGGTTTCTGGTCGTCGCCGTCGAACAAGGAAATTGTCGGCATCACCGGCACGGTGCGCCCGGTCGAGTACCTGGACGGCGACAAGACCTGCCGCGCCAACCTGCTCAACGGCGCCAATATCACCACCATCATCCGTGACGGCGGCTATCGCTTGTGGGGCAACCGCACCCTGTCGAGCGATGCCAAGTGGGCGTTTGTCACCCGTGTGCGCACCACCGACATGGTCATGGATGCCATTCAAGCGGGCATGAAATGGGCGGTCGATCGGGGCATCACCAAGACTTACGTCAAGGACGTCACCGAGACGATCAACGCCTTTATGCGAGACCTCAAGGCACAGGGCGCGGTG
>JBILYW010000046.1:0-10866 GCA_044377555.1 Pseudomonas sp. | reverse complement strand
GGTCAGGGTGCCGAACATCAGAATCATCACTTCGACCGACAACTTGGCCATGGCGAAGATGCTTTCCACAATCGCCGAGAAAATCCCCGCATTGCCGCCCACCAGCCACTGGACGAGCGCCGACACCATAGCGACGACGAAAAAGCTGAGCCATAGGCCGTTGAGCATCGAGAGAACTCCTGGAAGATGCGGCGAATGATAGCGGCCAACCCCCAGAAACAACAAACCCCGGACAAGTCCGGGGTTTGTGGGAGTGCGGCTGCCGAGGGGCGATTATTCGCCTTTTGGCAGGGCTTCCTTGCTGCGCCAGTGCGGCAGCGAGTTCCAGTAACGCTCGCCCTTGGCGTCGTCGTACATGCCTTCCCAACGCGAGATCACCAGCACCGCCAAGGCGTTACCAATCACGTTCAGGGCAGTACGGGCCATGTCCATCACACGGTCAACACCGGCGATAAAGGCCAGGCCTTCCAGCGGGATACCCACGCTGCCCAGAGTGGCCAGCAGCACCACGAAGGACACGCCCGGTACACCGGCGATGCCTTTGGAGGTCACCATCAGGGTCAGAACCAGCAGCAGCTGCTGGCTGATCGACAGGTCGATGCCGTACAGCTGAGCGATAAAGATCGCCGCGATACTCTGGTACAGGGTCGAACCGTCAAGGTTGAACGAGTAGCCGGTCGGTACCACAAAGCTGCAAATGGCTTTCGGCGCGCCGTAGGCTTCCATCTTCTCGATCACGCGCGGCAGCACGGTTTCGGAGCTGGCGGTGGAGTAAGCCAGGACCAGCTCATCCTTGAAGATGCGGATCAGCTTGAACACGGAGAAGCCGAACAGCTTGGCGATCAGGCCCAGCACCGCGACGGCGAAGAACAGGATGGCGCCGTAAACCAGAAGCACCAGCTTGGCCAATGGCACCAGCGAGGCGAAACCGAAGTTGGCGACAGTCACGGCGATCAGGGCAAACACACCGATTGGCGCGTAGTTCATGATCATGTGAGTGACTTTGAACATCGACTCGGACACGCCCTGGAAGGTTTTCACCAGCGGGTCGCGCAGCTCGGCGTTCAGGCTCGACAAGCCGAGACCGAAGAGCACCGAGAAGAAGATGATCGGCAGCATCTCACCGCGAGCCATGGCCGCGAAGATGTTCGATGGAATCAGGTTGAGGATGGTCTCGATAAACGCATGTTCATGCGTTACTTCAGCAGCAGTGGCTGCGTATTTGGAGATATCGACCGTGCCCAGGGTGCTCATGTCGATCCCGGCACCGGGTTGGAACACGTTGGCCAGCACCAGGCCGACCAGGATCGCGATGGTGGTCACCACCTCGAAGTAGATGATGGTTTTAAAACCGATGCGACCGAGTTTCTTCGCATCTCCCACGCCTGCAATCCCGACAACCAGTGAAGAAATCACGATTGGGATTACGATCATCTTGATCAGACGGATAAAGATATCGCCGGCAGGTTGCAGAACGTTACTGATCCACCAGGCCTTTTCAGCACTGAAATGGTTAAGCAGCGCGCCGATTGCAATCCCGAGGACCAGACCAATCAGGATCTGCCAGGCGAGGCTAAGTTTTGCCTTCTTCATGTCATTACCCTTACTTCAAGTGGACTCGGGCAAAGGCTCAGACTAGAGCGCTGTAAAGCGCAAAAACCAGAAACCTCTACCCCCGTAGAAGGTCGCCCAAACCGAGCCAGAAAGGCTCTTTGGCAGGCGAAAAAAGGCGCAACTATTCCCATGCATGAGGTGGCCGTCTAATGCCGTAAACGCCTACCCCATGCCGAATCGGCATGGGTTTTGTCCGACAAGACCTCAAATCGCCCCTTCTGCGATTCCACAGAATAGACGACATAAGTGCCGTGGACCGGCTGTTTCAAGGTCTTTTTAGGCAGGGATGGGGTGACAAAAAGCCACATATATCCAAGAAATATCCGACAACACAAATCAGATATAAGGACGGGCTATTTTTCTTTTAGTCGATATACGGTCGACGTTCTGAAGGACGTCTGAAGCCACATTTTTTTGGAAAAAATGAGCCCTGATAAGGCATTACAAAAACGGAATAGTTCTCGGCGGGCATAAAAAAACAGGGCAAGCCCTGTACAAGATCTTCTGTAGTCGCTGCCCAAGGTTGCTAAAAAGGCCAGGCAACCTTGGGCAGCGACTACAGGTTTGGGTGGGGCAGGTTCAACCTCGACCGCGACGGCCAAAGATGAACGACACCACAAACATCACCAGGAACACGACAAAGAGAATCTTGGCGATGCCGGTCGCGGTGCCCGCAATACCACCGAAGCCCAGAACAGCAGCGATGATGGCGATAATCAGGAAGGTAATTGCCCAACTCAACATGGTGATTCTCCTTATTACTGTACGAAACAGGATTAGGCCAATGGTGCAACTCGACGCCCGTCATGGGCCTCAAGGTTGTGAACGCTTAAAACACCCAACGTTGCGGTTCAGGTTGCGAATTCGCTGTTTGCGTTTCATCCGAAGCCGCCAGTTCGAAGTGACCAATGGAGTCCGTTACCGGGCCCAGTGCCTTGAAATGCTGCTGGGGAGCGACTGAATGCACAACCGTGGCAACGGGCTGCGGCGTTGTCTCCCAGCGACCCAACTGTTGACCACCGATCAAGGTCACCGACAATGCAAGGCTGGCAAACAGCCCCTGCTGCAGATGCAATGACGTAACGCGCATGTTGGAGAAATCTTGACGATTCATGTTCAAACTCCTGCCACCCGGCGGTCAATGTGAGGTTGCGTCGCCAGCAGCGACATTCTGTACAAGGGTATCTGCAGGGGGCGTGCCAGCTTTTGAATCGAAATAAAACCTATATAAATCAATAGCTTAGTAATTTATTGAGATAGGTTTTACGCGCATCCTGCACGATACCCTCAACGGCTGTCGTGCGTTCTGCACGATCTCATGTGCACATGTAGCTGCTGCCGAAGGCTGCGATCGAACGCGAAGCGCGTCGTAACGTCGGAGTACGCGGTACATCAGATAAACTTCGAACTCAGGATTTACGACTGCTGCGCAGCCGGACGCAGCCTTCGTGCCCCGGCAGCGGCTACAGGGCAAGCACGATGTTCACCTTTTTGATAGCCGAAAAAAAACATCTAATAAGCTTTAAAATCAGTCAGTTACTCAAGGCAGTGCAACGCCTTCAGTGCTAGCCTCGGAATCAATCCAGAAAAACCATGCAACTTGCCCGATTATTCCGACACTAACCAAGATCACTCATAAAGGAACGTAGGAAATGGAATCAGCCAAAGAGCACCAGGGCCGCATTCTGCTGGTCGACGATGAGTCCGCCATCCTGCGTACATTCCGCTACTGCCTCGAAGATGAGGGTTACACCGTCGCCACCGCCAGCAGCGCGGCACAGGCCGACGCGCTGTTACAGCGCCAGGTGTTCGACCTGTGCTTTCTGGACCTGCGCCTGGGTGAGGACAACGGCCTGGATGTGCTGGCCCAGATGCGCATTCAAGCGCCGTGGATGCGTGTGGTGATTGTCACTGCCCACTCGGCCGTCGACACCGCAGTTGATGCGATCCAGGCCGGTGCGGCCGACTATCTGGTGAAGCCCTGCAGCCCTGACCAATTGCGCCTGGCCACGGCCAAGCAATTGGAAGTGCGCCAGCTGGCCGCCCGCCTTGAAGCCCTCGAAGGTGAAGTGCGCAAACCCAAGGACGGCCTGGACTCCCACAGCCCGGCCATGATGGCGGTACTGGAAACTGCCCGTCAGGTCGCAGGCACCGATGCCAATATCCTGATCCTCGGCGAGTCCGGCACCGGTAAAGGCGAGCTTGCACGGGCGATTCATGGCTGGAGCAAACGCGCCAAGAAGTCCTGCGTCACTATCAACTGTCCGTCCCTGACCGCCGAGCTGATGGAAAGCGAACTGTTCGGCCACACCCGCGGGGCGTTTACCGGCGCCAGCGAAAGCACCCTGGGCCGGGTCAACCAGGCCGACGGCGGTACATTGTTCCTGGATGAAATCGGTGATTTCCCGCTGGCACTTCAACCAAAGCTGCTGCGCTTTATTCAGGACAAGGAATACGAACGCGTCGGCGACCCCGTAACCCGCCGCGCCGATGTGCGGATTCTGGCCGCCACCAACCTCAACCTTGAAGACATGGTGCGCGACGGGCGTTTTCGCGAAGACCTGCTCTACCGCCTGAACGTGATCACCTTGCATCTGCCGCCGCTGCGCGAACGCAGTGAAGACATCCTGACCCTGGCCGACCGCTTTCTGGCCCGTTTCGTCAAAGAGTACGCCCGCCCTGCCCGCGGCTTCAGCGAAGAAGCCCGCCTGGCGCTGGCCAATTATCGATGGCCGGGCAATATCCGCGAGCTGCGCAACGTGGTGGAGCGTGCAAGCATTATTTGCCCACAGGAAGTGGTCGAAATCAGCCACCTGGGCATGGCTGAGCAAACCACCCCCAATGCTCCGCGTATCGGTGCGGCTCTGAGCCTGGACCAACTGGAAAAAGCCCATATCGGCGCCGTCCTGGCTACCAGCGAAACCCTGGACCAGGCCGCAAAAACCTTGGGCATCGATGCCTCGACGCTGTATCGCAAACGTAAGCAGTACAACCTGTGAGCATCCGATGAAACTGGCGATCAAGTTGCGTACCCGTCTGTTCCTGAGTATTTCGGCACTGATCACGGTGGCGTTGCTCGGGCTTCTGCTGGGCGTCGTCAGCGTGATGCAAATGGCCAAGAGCCAGGAAGCGCTGATCCGCAACAATTTCATCACCCTGGACCTGGGCCTGAAGCTGCGCCAGTCACTGGGTGACCAACTGATCCTGATGCTGCGCAACCAGCCCGACTCGAAAGCACTCCAGGCATCGACCGGGGAGTATCTGGCACTGCTCGACGAAGGCATCGAGCATGAGCGCAAAAACGATCTGCACAGCGGCTTTGCCCAGGCGCGGGAAGACTACAACCACTTTCTGCAAGCGTTCCACCAGGCCGACAGCGAAGCACTCAACCTGAGTACCGACAACGAGCTTTCAAGCCGTTTCAACCAGTTGCGCAATGGCCTGATTACCGAGCACCGCCGTGCGCTAGACACTATTTATGCCGCACAGGCATCGGCCCGTGACCGGGCCCTGATCATCGCCTCCCTGCTTGGCCTGGTCGGGCTTGCGGTGCTGATCATCGGCTTTATTACCGCCCACGGCATTGCCCGGCGCTTTGGTGCGCCTATCGAGGCGCTGGCCAAAGCGGCCGACAACATCGGCAAGGGCAACTTCGAGGTGGTGTTGCCGCTCTCGTCTGCCACTGAAATGAACCTGCTGACCCGGCGCTTCGGAATCATGGCCGAGGCTTTGCGTCAGCATCAGGCAACCAATGTCGACGAACTGCTGGCAGGCCAGCAGCGGCTTCAGGCGGTGCTCGACAGTATTGATGACGGTCTGTTGATGATCGATCAGCAGGGCCGGCTTGAGCATTTGAACCCGGTAGCCCAACGACAGCTGGGCTGGGACGAGAGCCGTCTCGGCCAGCCGCTGGGTGAGGCGTTGCAACGCACCGAACTCGACCAGCAGCTGCAAACGGTGCTGCGCGGCGGCAGCCTTGAACGGCTACCTGAAGACTTGAGCGTGGATATCGAGGGCGAGAACCGCCTGCTGACCTACAGCCTGACCCCGGTCAGCCAACCCAAAGGGCCGATTCTCGGCGCGGTAATGGTGCTGCATGATGTGACCGAGCAACGCGCATTTGAGCGTGTACGCAGCGAGTTCGTACTGCGCGCCTCCCATGAGTTGCGCACTCCTGTGACCGGCATGCATATGGCGTTCGGCTTGTTTCTGGAGCGTGCACGCTTTGATCCTCAGTCCCGTGAAACCGATTTGCTCAACACGGTCAACGAAGAAATGCAGCGGCTGATGCAGCTGATCAATGACCTGCTGAACTTCTCCCGCTACCAGAACGGCCTGCAAAAGCTCACGCTGGCCCCCTGCGATATCGAGGAAATGCTCGAACAGGCCCGCGCCCGCTTCGCCGACCGGGCAGCCGCCAAAAGCATCGAATTGTTGATCGACCTGCAGCCGCCAATGCCCGAGCTGAATGCCGATCAGGCCCAACTGGAACGTGTGCTGGATAACCTGCTGGATAACGCTTTGCGCCACACCGCCGATGGCGGGCAGATTCGTCTGCAGGCCCGACGCCATGGCGAGCGGGTGATCATCAGTGTCGAAGACAATGGCGAAGGTATTGCCTACGGCCAGCAAGGGCGTATTTTCGAACCCTTCGTGCAAGTCGGTCGCAAAAAGGGCGGCGCCGGCCTTGGCCTGGCCCTGTGCAAAGAGATTGTGCAACTGCATGGCGGGCGCATCGGGGCGTACTCGCGGCCCGGGCAAGGCACACAGTTTTACATGGCGCTGCCGTTGGTGTAGTCGCTGTCGGGGGCACGAGGCTACGCGGATCGGCCCTTTTGCGTGTTAAGCACTTTCAGGATGGCCGCACTTTCTGCATCGGGTGTGCCATCGAATCGTGAAGGCCGAAAATGCATCTGGAATGCTGCCAGCACGTGGCGGGTTGCTACATCCAGCTCACCGGTTTGCGGGGTTTCGTAGCCCAATAGCGCCAGTTGCTGCTGGAACCAGGTAATGCTCGGCAATGCGTTGGCATACAGGGCCTGTTCGCGGGCGACCGCCTGAGCGTTTGGCCAGATACCAAAGCCTTCATCGGCCAGACGCTTCCAGGGGAACAACGGGCCCGGGTCGAGCTTGCGCAACGGAGCTATGTCGCTGTGGCCGATGATGTTGTGAGGGTCGATCTTGTAACGGGTCGAAATGTCTTTAAGCAGCGCAATTACAGACTGGATCTGGCCTTCGGTATAGGGGTACCAGACTCGCCCGTTTGGCGTATCACGGAACCCCTTGTTGACGATCTCGATACCAATGGAGCTGGAGTTCAGCCAGGTGCGGCCTTTCCATTGGCTTTCACCGGCGTGCCAGGCACGCTGGTTCTCGTCCACCAGCTTGTAGATAGTCGGCGGTGTATCACCCACCAGGTAATGGCTGCTCACAGGCCCTCGGGTCAGCAGCTCCAGCGAGCGCTCCAGCGAGGTCGAGGTGTAATGGAGCACCACGAATTGCACACGGCTGTCGTGGTTGATCGAAGGATGACTGGTGTCCATGCGGGGACCGCTGGCGCAACCGGCCAGCAAAGCAATGGACAAAAGCAGGGCGGATAATTTCATGGGCAAAGACAACACAGCTAACAGTTAATGCTCAAGCATACCTCAGTGCTGTTGTCGCGCAGCTGAAGTACTGCGCCGGGCTGAAGCAAGCCCCCTGCTCGCCCAGGAGCAAGGGGCCAGCTTTTATTTACCGCACACCAGGTAAAAGCTCGTGGATGAGTCGCCAGACGGCACATCCAGCCCCAGCATCAGGCCAATGACATTGACCTCTTCGCGTGTCGGTTTTCCCGACAGCTTTGCGATGCCATACAGTGTGTGTTCATAACTTGATTTGTCGTCGGCCGATACCACACAGAACTTCGGCGCTTTTTGAAAGGCACCGGGCATCAACTTAACTTTATAACTGGCGGCATAATCAGGCTGACTGAAATATTCGACAGCTTGAATCCAACGGGGCGATTGAGCCGCCAGCGTTCCATCTTTATTTATATAGGCTGAATATATATGTGTTTTATCCGCCGCATTAACCGAGACGGCGCCCGCCATTAAAACAAGGACGGACAACAAGGAGATTAACGTTTTCATACATTACCTTTTTGAGTCGCGCAGGGCACCACATCGACTGAATACGCCAGCAGGGCACTGTTGATGAACATTCGATTGAAAAATCGACGGCAGTACTGCGGCTACCGGAGAAGCAACCTTTAACAGTCTGCCATTTCATATAAGTTGCTCACGCATAGCGCGTCAAGAAAGCAGAGAAGGTATTAACCGGAGAAGTTAAAAAACCGACAAGTACTACCGATCCACTGGACAGTTATTACATGTATCAAGCATCAACCAACCAAACTTTAATTATTAACACACACCAACTACACACTTCAGTTAATTATCTGACGAGCTCGGTTCGACGACATTGCGCCCATTAGCCTTGGCCCGATACAACGCCTCATCTGCCCGTTTGAGCACGTGGTCGCTGCGATCACCTGCCTTGAACGCTGACACACCGATGGACGCTGTGAGGGTCACTGGTTCGCCCTTGAAGTGGAAAGGGCACGCCTCGATGGCCGCCCGCAGTTTTTCGGCCTGTTGCAGGCCGGTCACCGGTGTTGTGTCAGGCATCAGCAACACAAACTCTTCGCCGCCAAAGCGGGCAACAAAGTCGCCGGGGCGCAGGTGTTTTCGCAACTGCGCAGCGATGATCTTGAGCACCTTGTCGCCGGCCAGATGGCCATAGCCATCATTGATGCGCTTGAAGTGGTCAAGGTCGAGCATGGCTATCAACAAGGAATTGCCATGGGTTTGCCACGCCTGCACCTCATGCTGCAGGCGCTCACCCCAGGCCGCCCGGTTGGGCAGCCCGGTGAGAGGGTCTATCAGCGCTTTCTGGCGTTGCTCTTCAAGGTGTTCGCGATAGCCCTGGGCTTGCTGCTCCATGTGCGCTACGCGCTCGGTCAGCCCTTGCAGATGGGCGCACACTTCTTGCTCACGGGCATTACGCTGCTGCTGATGTTGGTCCAGCGTGCCCAACAATCCTTCAAGGCGGTTTTCCAGAAGGTGTTTGAGGCTGCGCAGGTCGACGGCCGATTGCACGCTGTTTTGCATTCCGCCCAGGTGTTCGCGCAGTTGGGCGTGCAAATCGTCGGCGGCGGACTGACCTTCAGCATGACCCTCACTGGCTGCCTGAAGGTTGTTCTGGAACGACTCCAGGCGCTCGTTAAGCTGTTTGAGATAGGCCTCGAATTCGTGCTGGCCACTGTCAGTGATGGCCAGCATCAAGACGGCAAGATCGTCGAGAATCGGCAGTAATTCGTACCAGTTGAGCCCTTTTTCAAGACGCTGCCGCATAGCTTCTGCCTGCGGCCTGTGGTGCTCGGGCAGTGACAGATCGTTCAGCAAACCGAGCAATGTGGCTTCGATATGCGCCGCGACCGAGCTGTAGGACGGCTCGGGGCTCTCAGGCAGGGCATAGACAGCATCAATGTCAGCTCCGACCGGGGCGGGGCTGACCATCGCCGTAAGGGCCGGCGGTTCGATCAGCGTGTTTTCTGCATCTACCAGCGCAACAACCGACTCCAACGCACCGCTCGCGGCCTGCTCTTCAGGCGCCTCAAGAACCCGGGGCTCAGGCTCCGGCTCAACTTCAGGGAGCGGTTGAGGTTCAGCGTCGGCCAAAGGCACAACCTCCGGCTCCGGTGCTTTGACTTGCGCAGGGGCCACCTCAATTGCGACACGAGGCGCAACCTCTGGCGAGGGCGCTGCCAGCGGTCTGGCAACAGCCGGTGGCGCTATGACTTCACCAGGCTCGCTCGGCGCGTTATCGGCGTCGTTGCCCCCGAACAAGCGTTGCAGCAACCCGGGACGGGGTGGCTCCAAGCCATTGAGCTGTGGCGCCAGTGCCTGCCCCTGCAAGTGGCTGAGCTCCCCCAGCAGCAACGGTATCTCACGGGCGTGGGCCACCCGGTTGTCGAGCTGCTTGGCAAACGCCTTGAGTGGCCTGCTGACTTCACGGGGCAGCGGCAAGGCTTGCAGTTGGGTAACCAGGCTAGTGAGTGCCTCGCTGACTTGCTCGACCCGCGTTGCGCGGCGCTGCTCGGAGTCGAGCACGGCTTTTTCCAGGCGCGGCAACAAGGCGGCCAGGGCAGCATCCATCTCATTGGTACGTACTGCTTCGCGCATTTCCTTCATGCACTGATCGACAGTCCGGTCGGTGCCTTCCGCCGCCAGGGTGCTGCGCACCAGCCCACGGCGCAGCAAATCGAGACGGGCATTCCAGCGGCGCTCAAGCGTGTCCTGCTGTTCGATGCTTTTGAGGTATTTTTCTTTCCAGTGCGCTGCGTCGTCTCTCATGCCTTGGGCTCAATGTCAGGCGGCCTCAACACAAGCTGTGAATCAACGCCGACAGAGCCGGGCAAGCGGATATCGACCGCTACTGGCAGATGGTCAGAAATAGGCTGGTTCAGCACCTCTACCCGTTCAAGGGTCAGGCTGGGGCTGAGCAAAATGTGATCAAGGCAACGCTGCGGACGCCAGCTGGGGAAAGTGGCCTCCATTTGCGGCGCCAGCAAACCGAGGTCGCGCAGAGGCGAAGTATGCAGCAGGTCGTTGGCATGGGTGTTCATGTCGCCCATCAGCACTTGATGCTGATAGCCACCAATGAGCTCACGAATATAGGCCAGCTGCAGGGTGCGGGTTTTTGTCCCCAACGCCAGGTGCATGACCACAACCACCAGTGCATCCGGGCCCTCACCAAAACGCACCAGAATCGCGCCACGACCCGCAGGGCCGGGCAAGGGATGATCTTCAATCGCGCTGGGACGCAGCCGGCTTAGCAGCCCGTTGCTGTGCTGGGCCAGGCGGCCGAGATTGCGATTCAGCTGTTGATACCAGTAGGGAAATTCGCCCTGTTGGGCCAGGTACTTGACCTGATTGATGTAGCCGGAGCGGTGGCTGCCACCGTCCGCCTCTTGCAGGGCGACCAGATCGAAGTCGCCCAACAAATCACCAATGCGTTCCAGGTTTCCGGCCCGCCCCTTGTGTGGCAGCACATGCTGCCAGCTGCGGGTCAGGTAGTGCCGATAACCCTGGGTGCTGTTACCGACCTGGATATTGAAACTGAGCAAACGCAAACGTCGGTCATCCGGCATCCCGCAGGCTGCCAGATGGTCCTCGTTGACCTGCGGTTCATGCAGGCCAACGATTCGTT
>JBILYW010000470.1:0-3590 GCA_044377555.1 Pseudomonas sp. | reverse complement strand
TGCCCCTTGATGTCATGCGGCACGCCCACCACTGCCGCTTCAGCGACTTTAGGATGCGCCACCATCGCGCTTTCGATTTCAGCTGTACCCATCCGGTGGCCGGACACGTTGAGCACGTCATCCACACGGCCAGTGATCCAGTAGTAACCGTCTTCGTCGCGACGTGCGCCGTCACCTGTGAAGTACATGCCGCGGAAAGTCTTGAAGTAGGTGTCGACGAACCGGTCATGATCGCCATACAAGGTACGCGCCTGCCCCGGCCACGAATCCAGAATCACCAGGTTGCCTTCGGCAGCGCCCTCTATAAGGTTGCCCAGGTTATCCACCAGTCCTGGTACCACGCCGAAAAACGGGCGGGCAGCGGAGCCCGGCTTGAGTGCGTGTGCGCCCGGCAGAGGGCTCATCATGCAAGCACCGGTCTCGGTCTGCCACCAGGTGTCCACGATCGGGCAACGCTCCTTGCCGACCGTTGTGTAGTACCAGTTCCAGGCTTCCGGGTTGATGGGCTCGCCCACCGAGCCCAGCAAGCGCAAGCTGGAGCCATCGGCATCTTTAACCGCTGCCTGACCTTCGGCCATCATGGCGCGAATGGCGGTAGGCGCGGTGTAGAGGATATTGACCTTGTGCTTGTCGACGATTTTCGACACCCGGGTGATGTCCGGATAGTTCGGCACGCCTTCAAACAACAAGGTGGTCGCGCCATTGGCCAGCGGCCCGTAAACGATATAAGTGTGACCGGTCACCCAGCCCACATCGGCCGTGCACCAGTAAACCTCGCCCGGACGGTAGTCGAACACGCGTTCGTGGGTCAGCGCCGCATACAGCAGGTAGCCGCCGGTGGTGTGCTGCACGCCCTTGGGCTTGCCGGTTGAGCCGGAGGTATAAAGGATGAACAGCGCTTCCTCGGCGCCCATTTCTTTCGGCGCGCAGTGCGTAGAAGCCACTGCCATCAGGTCGTGGTACCAGATATCACGATGCTTGTACCAGGCGATGTCACCGCCGGTGCGCTGGAACACGATGATTTTCTGCACGCTTGAGGTATCAGGGTTGGTCAGTGCCACATCGACATTGGCCTTGAGCGGTGTGCGCTTGCCGCCACGCAGGCCTTCGTCGGCAGTGATCACCACCTTGGATTTGCAGTCGATGATCCGCCCGGCCAGCGCTTCGGGCGAGAAGCCGCCGAACACCACCGAGTGAATCGCGCCGATCCGGGTACAGGCCAGCATGGCGACCACGGCTTCAGGCACCATCGGCATATAAATAGTGACGACGTCACCACGGTGCACATCCTGACCGCGCAAGGCGTTGGCCAGCTTGCACACTTCTTCGTGCAGTTCGCGGTAGGTAATGTTGCGCTGTTCGGAAGGGTCATCCCCCTCCCAGATAATTGCTACCTGGTCGCCGCGCTCGGCAAGGTGGCGGTCCAGGCAGTTGTAGGAAACGTTGAGGGTGCCGTCCGCGAACCATTTGATGTCGACATGATGGTCGTCGAAGGAGGTCTGCTTGACGGTGGTGAAAGGCTTGATCCAGTCGAGACGCTTTGCTTGCTCGCGCCAGAAGCCATCGGGGTTGACGACGGACTGCTGGTACATCGCCTTGTAGGTCGCCTCATCGGTCAGCGTATTGGCTGCAACTTCAGGGCGTACGGGATACAGGGAAGCGGCACTCATGTTTCATACCTCAATGCTTGTAGTTGTTGTTTTATGACCCTGTTTTAGCCGGGCCAGGCCGTGAGAACCATTCGACGTTGGTAGTAAGAAACACGCAGAAAAACCATGGTTTTTCTGCGCAAGGCTCAAAATCAATGCTTACAGCGATTTACCCTTCGGCTCACATCGGGCAAACGCTGCAAATGAGCCGGGTTTTCGTCGATTGTTGCAAAAAATGCCAACAGTCTTTATCAAAAGTCCCTCTATATGCCGGTGCAGCGCAGGCCTAAAATTCATCTCGCCAACCAAGGCACCGCGATTAACCCAAGTTACAGCCCCCACGAAGGCAAGTTTAGTCGCTCTTCATTACTCAGTTTCACACACGGCCTCATAAGGGCTGTGTGAACCCACTCGACCTAAAACAGGTAATTTTGAAATGAAAGCGTTGTTAGTTCTGGCCCTCAGCAGTGTGTGTTTAACCGCCCTGGCTGATGAAGTGAACACTCAAGTTCCCCGCCAGCAACCTGCCGTTGAACAGTATTCTTATTCTTCCGAACTGGATATCGCCAAAGTGATTTCCATGAGCGAGATCCCCAGCGTCTGTGAGGTCGTGCCGGCTCAAATGGTCTACGAAGACTCCCAGGGCATGCAGCACACCCTTGAATACCGCGTAATGGGCAACGGCTGCTCCAACGGCTGATTGAAGTTCTGCGGTTTATTCCAGCCCTCAATCCTCACACTTGTTTAAGCGATCCAACGCGGCGCTTGACTGCAACTTTCATCGTAACTTGACCGCCCTTGAACAGTTGCCCGCCTGCGCTTATATCGCCCGGGAATCATTAAATGAAACGCTCATTGATAATGGCTTTAAGTTTGTCCGTTCTGGCCAGCGCTGCTTTTGCCGCTGACGGTTATGACCGTACGCATTCGGCGGGTTTTGCCGAAGACGGCTACGACAGCACCCGCTCGGCTGCCTTTGCCGAAGACGGATACGACAGCACCCGCTCGGCTACCTTTGCCGAAGACGGCTACGATCGCACCAACGGCCATCGACTCAGCTGACACCGCATCAACTTGACGCCCGGTTTCGGCCGGGCTTGATCTGCCCCGCACCAAATCCCGCCACATCCCCGCTCACACCGCAGGTCATTTGACGTCCCTGGCCCACGGCAAAAAAACTTCTGCACCGGCAAACCCTCGCTCAGCCGCAGCCCTCCGTAAGTCCAGGACAAATTTAGGGCGTTTCGTCGCATGCCCCGAAAAAAACTGGCTGAAATACCTTGTGCAAAAGCCGTATACTGCGCCCATCAAAAAGGCTTGATATATCCCCTTGGCGGGCTATAAACCCACGCTGCTACGACCTCAAGGTCCAGAGCGAGTGCAGGTAAAACCTGCCCCTCTGAGCGACAGCGGGACAAGCCCACGAATACATTCATGTTTTTGCGTGAGCACAACGCTACTGCAAGCAACATTTCTTAGATCCAAGTGGCCTATGGCCGTGTAAAAACCAAACCATAAGTGTTTTCACACGGGCCTGGGCCCTCACGCAGGAGACGACACGTCATGCTGAGCTGGGACGAATTCGACAAAGAAGACGAAGGCGAAGTCGCTGTTAAAGGCGCCAACGCTGGCCACGCAACGGAAGCCAACATGGACCGCCTCGACGCCGCCGGCGGTGTTGCCGCACAGGAAGCACGTGCAGTCACGGCTACCGATTCGGCCGCGATCATTCGCGCCAAGGCCGCTCTGGACGACCTCGACGTTGCTGAAGGCCTGGCCGAGCTCGAAGGCGCTTCCGCCCGTGTTGCGGTTGACGAAAAGATGATGATCAACTGCCGTGCCGACCTCAACCAGCTCGTACCGTTCAAGTACGACTGGGCCTGGCAGAAGTATCTGGACGGTTGCGCAAACCACTGGATGCCGCAAGAAGTCAACATGACC
>JBILYW010000468.1:0-3592 GCA_044377555.1 Pseudomonas sp. | reverse complement strand
GGCACAACGGCCTATCGCGCCGTCGCCCTGACGCTGGACATCAATATCCAGTCGGGCATTTACCAGTTCAAACGAGGTGAGCGAGGACCCGTCCAGTCCATGTCCTACATCGAGTGCGTCGAAATCGACGGACGTGAGGTCTATCACTTGAACCAGGCCGATATCGGTACCTTGCACCTGAGTGTGATCGAGAGCTGCTACAGCGCCCGGCTGTTCACGATGGAGGGCCTGGATCACAACGGCAACAGCCTTGAGCTGTGTGGCGATTTCAGTATCAGCCCGCCCCACGCCAGTTTCTAAGCGGCCGACGACAAATGGCGCAGCGCCCGTCATGGGTTATGCTGCGTCATTGTGTTTGTCTGACCGGAGCCTTCAATGCCCCCTGCACGCCTTCTCCCCCTGCTCGGCCTCAGCCTGCTGACGGCCTGTGCCCAACAGCCTGCACACAACGTTACCGTCGAAGAGCAAAGCGACTGCCCCAAGCAACTGCACATCGGGCAGCAGTTGATTGTGTCCTTGCCGAGCAACCCCACTACCGGCTACCGCTGGGCGATCCAGGACTCTGCGGGCGGCGTGCTGCGCAGCCTGGGCCCGGAGGTCTACAGCAGCAGCGACAATGGCCAGTTGCTGGGCAGTGGCGGGAAATCCACCTGGCGTTTCCAGGTGTTTGCCGCGGGCACCGGCCGCCTGCGCCTGACCTCCCAGCAGCCCTGGGAGCCCGAAACCGAACCCGCCCAGGTGTTCGACTGCCCGATCACGGTGAACTGACATGCCGTGGCTGATCCTCGCGGTGATGGGCGCTGTGGCGTATCTCTACGGCGTGAGCATGCAGGCCACGCTGCTGTGTTTACTGAGTAAGCCGGTGCCGGTGCTTGCGTTGCTCGGCTGGTTGCAAGATGCGCCAGCAAGCCCCTATCGACGCTGGATCAGCATCGGCCTGTTGTTTTCCCTGCTGGGGGACATTCTGCTGGCCTGGCCGGTGGACCTGTTTGTGTTTGGCCTCGGCGCATTTCTGGTCGCCCACCTGGCATACCTCAAAGCCTATCTCGTGGACTGCCGCCGCCTGGCCCTGCTGCCATTGGCGCTGGCGCTGCTGGCTGGCGTGAGCCTGTTCAGCGTGATGGCGGCCAAGGGCCTGGGGGATCTGCTGATTCCGGTGGCGGTCTACGCCCTGGCCATCAGCGCCATGCTGTGGCGCGCCCTGGCCCGGCTGGGCTCCCACGTTCCCAAGCGTTCGGCCTGGCTGGCAGCCGCCGGCGCGCTGGCGTTTGTCGTTTCGGACAGCCTGATTGGCATCGACCGTTTTGTACTCCCGTTCGGCGCGGCGCCGTACCTGATCATTCTCAGTTACTGGATCGGCCAATGGGGCATTGCCGCCTCGGTGTTCAGCCAGAGCAAACGCTGAACGGTTTATCAGACAGACCGCGCATCCCGGCGCTAACTTGGCTAAAATGCCGCCCCTTTTGAATTTCCAGCGCCGGAACCGTCGTGAGCAAAGAACCTGACCGTATTTTCGCCCAGCCCCTGGCCCAGGTGCCGGACTTCGCCTTCAACGAAGACGTGGTGCGGGTGTTCCCGGACATGATCAAGCGCTCGGTGCCCGGTTACCCGACCATTGTCGAAAACCTTGGTGTGCTTGCCGCCCAGTTTGCCCAGCCCAACAGCGTCCTGTACGACCTGGGCAGCTCACTGGGCGCGGTCACCCAGGCGCTGCGCCGGCATGTGCGCACCGAAGGCTGCAAGGTGATAGCGGTGGACAACTCGGCGGCGATGGTCGAGCGCTGCCGCGAATACCTCAACGGGCAGAACTCGATGTTCCAGGAGCTGTTACCGGTTGAAGTGATTGAAGGCGACATCCTTGCCCTTGAGTTTGAGCCCGCCTCGGTGGTGGCGCTGAACTTCACCCTGCAATTCATCGCCCCCGAGGAACGCCTGGCGCTGCTCGGCCGGATTCGCCAGGCGCTGTTGCCGGGCGGTGCCCTGATCCTCTCGGAGAAGCTGCGTTTCAGCGACCCCGAAGAGCACGGGCTGCTGACCGACCTGCACGTGGCCTTCAAGCGCGCCAACGGCTACAGCGATCTGGAAATAGCCCAAAAGCGCAGCGCCATCGAAAACGTCATGAAGCCCGACAGCCTCGAAGAACACCGTGAACGCCTGCTGGCGGCCGGGTTCTCGAAAGTCGTGCCGTGGTTCCAGTGTCTTAACTTTGCCTCGTTGATTGCCTTGCCATGATTGATCTATCCCCTCTCGCCCGCCGTCTTGCCGGTACGCCCCTGGCGCAATGGGCCAACACCCTGCAAGCCCAGCTCGACGTCAAAATGGAGAAAGGCCACGGCGACCTGGAGCGCTGGCAAAGCGCGCTGGATGCGCTGCCTGCTGTCATGCCGACCCAGGTCGACCTGCTCAACGGCCTGACCCTGGACACCGAGTGCGACGATGAAACCCGTGCGCAGATGCGCCAGGCATTGATGGGCCTGTCACCGTGGCGCAAAGGTCCGTTCGACCTGTTTGGCGTACACGTTGATACCGAATGGCATTCAGACTGGAAATGGTCACGGGTCGCGCCGCATATCAACCTCAAGCACAAGCGCATCCTCGATGTGGGCTGCGGCAACGGCTACTACATGTGGCGCATGCTCGGTGCCGGTGCCCACAGCGTGATCGGCGTCGACCCGAACTGGTTGTTCTTCTGCCAGTTCCAGGCCGTGCAGCGTTTCCTGCAACAGGAAGCCGCCTGGCACCTGCCGTTCCCGTTCGAAGACCTGCCGCCCAACCTGGAAGGTTTCGACACGGTGTTTTCCATGGGCGTGTTCTACCACCGCCGCTCCCCTATCGAACATTTGCTGGCGTTGAAAGACTGCCTGGTCAAAGGCGGCGAGCTGGTGCTGGAAACCCTGGTGATTGAGGGCGATGTGAACCAGGTACTGGTGCCGGAAGACCGCTACGCACAGATGCGCAACGTGTGGTTCCTGCCATCGATCCCGGCACTGGAGCGCTGGCTGCGCCGTGCGGGCTTCAGCGACGTGCGCTGCGTGGACGTGAGCACGACCACGGTTGAAGAACAGCGGGCCACTGAATGGATGAAGTTCCAGTCCCTGAGCGACTACCTGGACCCCAACGACCCAAGCAAAACCATCGAAGGGCTGCCGGCGCCGATGCGGGCGGTGATCATCGCGAAGAAATAACCACGACCTGTGGGAGCGGGCTTGCTCGCGATAGCATCACCGCGCGAATCCAGATTGACCGCGCCGTCTGCATCGCGAGCAAGCTCGCTCCCACAGGTTGGGTGGTTGATGTACCTAGGATTTGGCTCTTCTGGCCTTGAAAAACTCGCTCAAAATCGCCCCGCACTCCTCGGCCAACACCCCGCCTTCGTACAGCACCCGGTGGTTGAGAAAGCCCTGGGTAAAGAACTGCCCCTGACTCTGCACAATCCCGGCCTTGGGCTCCAGCGCGCCGTAGACGACCCGTGCCACCCGCGAATGCACGATCAGGCCCGCGCACATGCTGCACGGCTCCAGCGTCACGTACAGCGTGCTGCCCGGCAGCCGGTAGTTGCTGGCCGCCGCCGCTGCCGCACGGATGGCAACCA
>JBILYW010000469.1:0-3592 GCA_044377555.1 Pseudomonas sp. | reverse complement strand
AACCCGACCATGGTGCTGTCGTTGCCGCTGCTGGGCAGCGAATTGCTGGTGCGCACCCTGCAGGGCGATGAGATCAACAACGACCTGATCACCGAGATGTTCTTCGGCAAGCGTACATCGCTGGCCTGACCCTGCTGGCAGATACAAAAAAGCCCTCTGACGAGGGCTTTTTCATGGGTGCTGCAAAGGTTTATTGCGAGGTGTCGGATGCGGGAAGCGGCGTTACCCTGGCTCCGGCAAACAAGCCCAGTTCAACGGCGGCAAAACCGATGACCAGGCTGATGACCAGATAGCAGACAGAAACCAGCACGCCGGCCGGATCTTTCATCATTTCCACTGCCCCGAACACAAAGCTGGAGAACGTGGAAAGCCCGCCCATGATCCCGGTGCCGACCATCACGTGTACGTACTGGTTGATCCGGTTGCTCTTGAACAGCGACGTGGCCACCCCCAGAAGGAAAGCGGCGACGATATTGGCGACAAAGATGTCCATGGGAAAACCATCGGCCAGACGCGGCACCGACAGCATCACAAACTCGCGGCACATGGCACCGAACGCGCCACCGACGAAAATCAGAATAATCATGTTCAACATGGTGTGTTCCCCTGTATCAGCGCGCCAGCCAGGCGCCGAATGCGGCGGCGGCCAGACCGACCAGTACCGAGATGACCAGATAACCTGCGGCCCATGCCCGGTCCTTGGCCCTGGCCAGTTTGGAGGCATCCAGCTGCATGCTGCTGAAGGTGGTGTAACCGCCCAGAATGCCGGTCAGTACCGCGGCGTTCATGAAATCGCCGTAGCGGTCGCGCCAGTCCACGGTAAACAGAATGCTCAGGTAACCGATCACAAACGCCCCGCTGACGTTGATCAAAAACGTGCCCAGCGGGAACGGCCCTTTATAGAACTGGCCAACCCGCAGCCCGATCCACCAGCGCAGCAGCGAGCCCAGCCCGCCCCCCAGGCCAACCCAAAATACATCCAGCGCAGTCATGAAATTCCCTCTCGTGTCTGTGGTTCAGTGCGGGAACTCTAGTTCATAAAGCTGTGGCAGGGCATGACATGGAGCGGGACTTTCGCCATGCCAGCGTTCTCAAGAGCAACCGGGTATCGGCAAGCAGTACCGGGTATATGAAGTACTCAATGGCAAACGCGCCTTAACACTGCCCATGATCTGGAAACTGCATGAGATGTTTGGCATTGCGGCGCAGAGCTTGATCAAACCCGTGAAATCATGACGGCCGGGCAGGCAAAATCATGGGGCCCAGTGAAAAGGAGTACCATGCCCTCCGGCTTCACCCCTACCGCCCCATGGAACCCCTATGTTTCCCAACGCTGAACGCTACAACCACTCCACCGAGTACGCCAACAAACTGGTCGACCGTATCGGTCAAACCCCTGCCTGGATTGCCCAGCGCATCGGCGTCACCGAAAAACGCATGCGCTATATCCTCGCAGGCTCGCGCACGATCAAGGGCGACACCACCGAAATCATCATGACCTACGCCGAGCAGTTTTGCCTTGAGTGCCTGGCTGCCGAGGCCAAGGCCGCCAAGGACCGTGCCAAATCCAAGTCGACGACACCGGCCAGCGACGCTTAAAACAACCCCAGTTGCCCGCCCACCAGGGCACTGAAATCGTCGTCGACAAACACCAGAATCGCGTCCGCCACCGGTTGTAGCTGACGCGTCAGGTAGTGGTCGTAATCCACTTCTGCGGTGCGGCTCTCCAGCGGCTGGGGCCCGGCCACGGTGATCACGTAGCTGATGGTCCCGCCGTTCTGGTACTGCCGGGGCCGACCGTGCCGGTCGTTGTATTCATCGGCCAGCCGCGCCGCCCGCACATGGGGCGGGACGTTGCGCTCGTAATCACTGAGCTGGCGACGCAGGCGCTTGCGGTAGATCAGCAGTTCGTCATGCTCACCCGCCAGGGTGCTGCGCACAAAATCGCGCACATAGTCCTGATAGGGCTGGCGATTGAAGATGCGCAGGTACAGCGCCTGCTGAAACTGCTGGGCCAGCGGCGACCAGTCGCTGCGCACGGTTTCCAGCCCCTTGTAGACCATCTCCCGACGCCCGTCCGGGTGTACGACCAGCCCCGCGTAACGCTTTTTACTGCCCTCCTCGGCCCCGCGAATGGTGGGCATCAAGAACCGGCTGTAGTGGGTTTCGAACTGAAGCTCCAGGGCACTGGTGAGCCCGTATTCGTCACGCACATGGGCTTGCCACCATTGATTGACGTGCTGCACCAGCTCGCGACCGATACGCGCAGCGTCTGCTTCACTCTGTTCGCTGCGCAGCCAGACGAAGGTGGAGTCGGTGTCGCCATAGATCACGCTGTAGCCCCGGGCCTCGATCAAGGCCCGGGTCTTGAGCATGATTTCGTGCCCGCGCAGGGTGATCGAAGACGCCAGCCGCGTGTCGAAAAAGCGGCAGCCGCTGGAGCCCAGCACCCCGTAAAACGCATTCATGATGATTTTCAGGGCCTGGGACAACGGGGCGTTTTTCTCCCGCTTGGCCACCTCCCGACCATTGGCCACCCGCTCGATAATGGCAGGCAGGCAATGGCGCGTTCGCGAAAAACGCGCACCGCGAAAGCCCGGCACCGAGGCTTCGTCACTCGGATCGCGCAGCCCTTCCACCAACCCCAGCGGGTCGATCAGAAAGGTACGGATGATCGACGGGTACAGGCTTTTGTAATCGAGCACCAGCACCGACTCGTACAGGCCCGGCTGGGACTCCATCACAAAACCGCCGGGGCTGGCCTGGGGTGGTTTGTCCCCCAGATTGGGCGCGACAAACCCCTGGCGGTGCATCAACGGCATGTACAGGTGATAAAACGCCGCCACCGAGCCGCCGCTGCGGTCCGCTTCCAGGCCCGTAACCGAAGCCCGCTCCAGCAGGAAGGTCAGCAATTGGGTTTTCTCGAAGATCCGCGTCACCAGCTCGCAGTCCTTGAGGTTGTAGCGCGCCAGCGCAGGTTTGTCCTGGGCAAACATGCGGTTGATTTCGTCCATGCGCTGGTATGGCGTGCTGATGTCCTTGCCTTCGCCCAGCAGGGTCTGGGCGACATTTTCCAGGCTGAAGGAAGGAAACGACCAGGTGGCCGAGCGCAGCGACTCAATACCGTCGATGATCAAACGGCCCGCGGCACTGGCGAAAAAGTGGTTTTTGCGGGTGCCGTGTTCGCGCCACTGCATTTCACTGCCCCCGCGCCCCAGCAGCAACGGGATACCCAACCGGCGCGCATGCTCATGCAGCACCCGCAGGTCGAATTGCACGACGTTCCAGCCGATGATCGCATCGGGGTCATGCTGCGCCAGCCACTGGTTCAAGCGCAGCAGCAGATCGCCCCGGGTGGCACAAAACTCAAGCTCGAAGTCCACCGCCGTGTCGGCCGCAGTGGCCTTGCCCAGCATGTAAACCTGACGCTGGCCGCACCCCTCAAGGGCGATGGAGTACAAATCCCCCTGGGGGCTGGTTTCAATGTCCAGGGACACCAGTTTCAAGCGCGGGCGATAGTCGGGATGGGGTTTGATCCGCGTGTCCAGCAGCGGGCCGTCGCCCTGGGCACGGCCGCCGAAACTCACCGGGG
>JBILYW010000045.1:0-10886 GCA_044377555.1 Pseudomonas sp. | reverse complement strand
CGGGCGCACACCCGCAGTGAACGCCTGATCCGCTGGACCCAAGACGTGGCCCTGCGCCTGAGCGCCCGGCTCGACTGAATTTGACTGGAGTTTCAAGCATGACTGCTGTTTCTGACATGCCCCTGTGGACAGGTCGTATCGACGCTGGCGAAGGGCAGGGTGCGCTGCGCTGGCATCAATGGGTCAAGCCCTTCTGCGAGGGTCAGTCTGCTGGCGCAGCACTGATTGGACTGGCCTGTGATGAAGGGGTCAAACGTAATCAAGGACGCACCGGCGCCCGCCTTGGGCCGTCAGCACTGCGCAAGGCGCTGGCCAACCTGGCGTGGCACGGCCGTGCGCCGCTGTATGACGCGGGCGATGTGAGCTGCACCGACAGCAACCTCGAAGGCGCGCAGCAGATTTACGCTCACCACGTCAGCTATCTGCTCGACCAGGGGCATTTGCCGTTGGGGTTGGGTGGCGGCCATGAAATCGCCTTTGCCAGCTTTAGCGGCCTGGCCGATCACTTGCGCAAGGCCACCCCGCATGCGCGGATCGGTGTTCTCAACTTTGATGCCCACTTTGATCTGCGCCAGGGCGAACAAAGCAGTTCGGGCACCCCTTTTCGCCAGATAGCCGAGTACTGCCAGCGTGCACAGATGCCGTTCACCTATTGCTGCCTGGGTGTCAGCCAGCTGAACAACACCCAGGCGCTGTTTGAGCAGGCGCAGCGACTGAATGTGCGTTACCGCCTCGACCGGCAAATGAACAGCTGGGACATACCCGCCTGCGAAGCGCTGATCGATGAGTTCTTGCAAGACGTCGATCACCTCTACATGACCATCTGCCTTGATGTCCTGCCCGCCAGCCAGGCGCCCGGTGTCAGTGCGCCGTCTGCCCATGGCGTGGACATGCAGATCGTCGAGCACCTGATACGCCATGCCAAGGCCAGCGGCAAATTGCGCATGGCCGACATCGCCGAGCTCAACCCCGGCCTGGATATCGACAACCGAACCGCCCGCATTGGCGCGCGTCTGCTCGCCAGCCTGATTGATTAAGTTTTTCCGTAAATCCCTGAAACCGCTTGTTGAATCATAAGAAAAAGAGAAATTCGCCATGCTGACATTCGAACTGGATGCGCTGAGCACCCTCGCTCTCGCGCTGCTCCTGCTGGGCCTGGGTGCCCAACTGAAAAAACGTAGCTACTGGCTGCGTCAACTGTGTGTTCCTGCACCGGTGATTGGTGGTTTTGGTTTTGCCTTGGTGATCTGGCTGTTACGTGATCAACAACTGCTCAACCTGACCCTCGACACCAGCCTGCAAACCCCACTGATGGTGGCGTTTTTCACCACTGTCGGTCTGGGCGGTAGCCTGGGTTTGCTGCGCAAGGGCGGCAAATTGCTGTTTATCTACCTGGGTGCGTGCTGGGGCCTGGCGCTGGTGCAAAACGTGGTGGGTGTCAGTGTCGCCAAGCTGCTGGGCATCGACCCGTTGCTGGGGATCATGGCCGGCGCGGTGTCACTGGAAGGCGGTTTTGGTGCGGCGGCAGCTTTCGGGCCGATTGCTGAAAACCTCGGTGCGGTCGGTGCGACCACTGCAGCGCTGGCAGCTGCAACCTTTGGCATGGTGGCAGGCGGCTTGCTGGGTAGCCCGCTGGCGCGCTGGTTGATCGAGCGCAACAAACTCGTGGTCAAGGCCGAAGCCGTTGGCAACCTCAAGGCGTTCGAAGAAGTGGTCCACACCCCGCCGTCCGCGCTGGATGCCGCCACCTTGTTGCGCTTGTTGACCTGCATTGTGGTGATCATGGTTCTGGGGTTCTGGCTGGGCTCCAGCTTGCAACAGCATCTGGGCATCGTATTGCCGAGCTATGTGGGCGCCATGTTCGTCGCGATCATCCTGCGCAACCTCAATGACCGTGCTCAGGTTATCGAGATGCCCGACCATGCCGTCAGCACTATCGGCGATGTATGCCTGGGCATGTTCCTGACCATGGCAATGATGAGTCTGAAGTTTTGGGAGTTGGAGAAGCTCGGCTTGCCGCTGCTGGTGATTCTGGTGGTGCAGGTAGTGATCATGATTTTGCTGTGCGTGTTCGTCCTGTTCCGCCTGTTTGGCCGCAACTACGACGCGGCAGTCTTGTGCGCGGGCTTCATGGGTCACGGGCTGGGCGCGACGCCCAATGCCGTGGCCAACATGGGCGCCATTTGTGACCATTACAAAGTGTTCTCGTACAAAGCCTTCATCATCGTGCCGCTGTGCGGCGCCGTGCTGATCGACATTGTGGCCATCCCGATGATCACCTGGTTTATCAACGCATTCAGCTAATGATCACCTGGCGTTTTTTCTGCCCAATCGCTTTGACGCCATCGCCGGCAAGCCGGTTCCTGCACTGTGGGGGCCAGCTTGTCGGCGATGGCGTTTGTGCGCATTCAAATTGGTCGTGGGATTTTGAGCTCTCCCAAGGCCGCAGCATCGCAGTCAGTAAATTAGCGGTTGGTTTTTTGTGGGAAGCGGCTTAAATGCAATGAAGGAAAGTTTTCCTGTTGCCAATGAGGTGCCCATGCTCGAATTACGCCCCAACTGTGAATGTTGTGATTGCGACCTGCCACCAGACACCTCTCAGGCCCGGATCTGCTCGTTTGAGTGCACCTTTTGCGCGACGTGCGTGGAGCAGAAGCTGGGAGGGCTTTGCCCTAACTGCGGCGGAGAACTGCTGGCGCGCCCGCGTCGGCCGGTGAACAAACTGGCGAATAACCCGCCGTCGCGTGCGCGGGTGTACAAGCCTGAGGGCTGTACTGTCCGCTGACGTGCCCGGCGGCAGGCTTAGCCTGTGCAAGCCTCGACCAGCGCTTGCTCGCGGTCGAGTTCGGCCCGTAACTCGTCCTCGGTGGGCAAAATGAGCGTGTATTTGCTGGCAAACAGCTGCTCATTGCCATTGAGCACTGAGTAACGCACCACCGAGGCATCTTTTTGTGCGCACAGAATGATGCCCACAGTGGGGTTGTCTTCGGGGCCGCGCTTGAGGTCGTCGTACAGACGCACATACATGTCCATCTGGCCGATGTCCTGGTGGGTCAGCTCACCTCGTTTCAGATCGAAAATGACAAAGCACTTGAGCAGGTAGTTGTAGAACACGAGGTCGACGTAAAAATCTTTGCTTTCGGTGCTGATGCGCTGCTGTCGGGCGACGAAGGCGAAGCCTTTGCCCAGCTCCAGCAGGAACCCGTGCAGATGATCAATCAACGCCTGTTCCAGCCCTGTCTCGAAAAGCCCGGCGGCGGTCGGCATGCCCAAAAACTCCAGCAGCACCGGATCGCGTACGAATTCCCGTGGGCTCTTGTTCAGGGAGGCGAGGTTGGTTGCGGCTTCTTGTTTGATGGCCGGGCGGTCTTGGCTGACCAGTAAACGCTCGTAATACAGCGTGCCGATTTGCCGTTCCAGTGCCCGGGTTGACCAGTTCAGCGTAGCGGCTTCGTCCATGTACCACTGGCGTGCGCTGTTGCTTTCGACCCGTAGCAGAGTGCGGTAATGGGTCCAGCTCAATTCGTGACGCAGTGCGTCACAGTTTGGAAAAGCTTGGTAAAAGAGCCGCATGTAACGGAGGTTGGAGGCATCAAACCCTTTCCCGAATTCAGCCGTCAGGGCTTTGGCCAGTGTCGGCAATAGCTGTTTGCCATAGGCGGCCCGTGCGGCGCCGGCCTGCTCGTATTCGATGATGTGCCGGCCCATGTTCCAGCAGGTTTGCACTTGCAGTGTGTCGACTGCGCGCAGGGTTTTTTGTCGGGCGGTACGGATCAGCTCACTCAAGTAGCCCAGCAGGGGCGCCAGATCAGAATCGGAAGGTGCAGGGAGCGATGGGGTCATGGTGAGTGCCGCGCATTGGCCAGAGGGGCCAATGAGAATGTCACTGCCATTTTGTATTTGCTGGTGGTTTTATCGTGGGAAGTGTCTTGGATGAAATGATGAAAATGATCCGTTTATGGTGAGGTGCCTACCCTCGATGCGCGCCGACCCCAAGCTCTCAAGCATGTGAAAAATGGCTTTGAGTTGGAGAAATACAGGTGCGGGCGTATCGCCTGCGATCTTTAGCCGACGCAGATGCTCCAGTGCGCTCAGCACATCGACCAAGCTCGACTCAAATGCTGGATTCAGCAGCTCAAGTGCATGGTGTTCAAACCTGGGCGTGAGAGTTTTTTGTTATTTATAAAAAACATAGCTGAAGTATTAGTAAATAAAGGCTTTCATGGTTTTTTCAGGAAGACATTATCTTAAAAGCGACGATGTAATAAGTGAACGGATCAGCCCTGGAGGTGTGGCTGGGCTCTGGTGACTGTAGGGCGCTTGCTGATCTGTTTAGGTACGCGGCATCGCTAGGTCTACCGCGTCGTCAGCATGCTGTTGTGTGCTCAGCCAGTGGGTTCGAGGTTTTGGTTCAGGGCGTCAACCGTGGCTTTGGCCGCGCGCAGGGCGTGGCATAGCAGGAAGGCTTGGTGGGCGTCGATGCAGGTGGTGCCGGTTGCGGCGGCGTCCAGTGTGCAGGCGACGGCCGACAAGAGTTCCGAGGCGCTGTGCAGGGCGTCTGTAGCGGGGATGTTGGGCGTGACACTGAACAGCAGATGGTTGTGCTGGGCGGGGCCGGTTTCGTGGAAGGCGAGGGGAGTTGTGAGGTGAGGCATGATTGACGCTCCGTTTACGAGTTGGAGCTGCCACGTTCGTTTCCAAGCGAGTGGGTGGCAGCTGTACGCAGGTTGGAAAACCGGGGTAAACGGAACCCGGCAGGCACGAAGCCTCCCGCGCACAGCCGCCATAAAGTTATCTTTCAGGCATAAAAAAACGCCTGAAAAACTGACTTTGGCGCTGTGGCACCGTTTACGATTCGGGTTTCCAAGCCCGGCCACGGGATTGACCGCGACGTTGCGGACTCTAGCGCTCACGCGATGACTTGGCAACAGAATCAAACTCCCCTCAGGGCGCTTTGAAAGAGACTGTCTGCCCCGGCACATCCGCCGCCAATTCCCCTGCTAGCAACCATTGCAAAGCAATCGGCCACAAGGTGGTTTGAAAGCGACTATGGAAAAAAGCGAAATGGCCGATCGATGTTTCGCCAATTTCTTCAGGTTTTATCCGTAGATGCGTACGCGCGCTGGTGTTGAAGTGGCTTAGCAGGCGCTCGATGGCGGCCACGGTGCCGAAAGGATCATCGCTAAGGCTGATAGCGAGGATTTTGGCGGTCACGGATGAAAAGGGCGGGGCCGCAAGGTGGCGTGCGCTGGGGAGCTTCTCGTAGCGCGTACTGGAAGCCCCCCAGTCCTTGACCACGCCTGCGGGGGTGTCTTCGAGCCAGCCCAGGCGTTTGCCCGGAAAGTAACCGCACAGGCGTGTGAGCAGGGGCATGACCCCGTGCCATTTTGCAAGCATCTGCCAGCGCTGTTCAGGCGCGTAGTCGCGCCAGTGGGCAAATTGCGCGCCCACGGTCACCAGGTGGCGAATGACCGCGCCAGAGGCCGCCAGCCCTGCGGCACAGCCACCGAAGCTGTGGCCGACCACGTCGACCGGCTGGCCGGGGTATTCGCGCTGTGCGCGCTTGAGGAGCGCTTCAAAGTCCAGCGCGCCCCAATCCGACCATGTGGCCTCCAAACTGCGCAGCGAGCCGGCCCGTGAGGCGCCGATGCCGCGATAGTCGAACAGCATCACGTCCAGGCCATGGCTGAACAGGTATTGGGCAAAACGGGAGTAGTACTGGCAGCGCACCGAGGTGGCGGCGTTGATGATGACCACGGCGCGGGTGGTGTCCGGCGTGCGTTGGCGCCATTCAAAACCGCCCAGCAGGTAACCGTCAGCAGCGGGCTCGGTGAACGCCCGGCTGACAGGGTCGAGCACCTGTGCTGTCAGTGCGTGCTCCGGGCGTTGCGCTCCATCAGCAGGCGCGAAGCTTCGACGTAGGCTTTCTGGAAGGCCGGGGTCTCGATCCAGGCCACGGCGCTGTCTTCATCGTCGCCATGGATGGCGATGCGGTATTCGATCAGCAGGCCCATCAGGAAGTCGGTAGCAGGCTCTTCTTCCTCTTCCGAGATCACCAGCTCCAGTACCGGATATTGCAGGAACACCGTGCACAGGGTTTGCAGGTTGACGGCTTCGGCGACTTTCATGGCCTGGAACAGATCGTCGTAATCGGCCGGGTCAAAGCCGTTGTCGAGGATGTCCTGGAAGTTGAACGTGCTCAGGTCGATCTTCACGTCATCGAACGGGTTGTCGATCAGTGCACCGGCCGACGCTTTGGCCGGTTTGCCGACGCGGTTCTGTCTGGCTTTGTCTTTGGCCCGTTGCGCGTGCTTCTGCTGTTTCTTTGGCGTTGCCATGAACGTGTGTCCTTTGCAGGCTGAGGAGAGGATTGAACCCCATCTCTTTGCAATCGCCAAGAGAGGTGGCGTCGCCGGGTATAAATCACGGCCAAAAAAAAACCCGCACTAGGCGGGTTTTTCTTTGCTTTGAGGTGATGTGTACACCACATCAAAGCTGAATGTGGTGCCCAGAGACGGAATCGAACCGCCGACACGGGGATTTTCAATCCCCTGCTCTACCGACTGAGCTATCTGGGCAACGGGGCGCATTAGAAGCCTTTTTCGATTACCCGTCAAACACTTTTTTGAAAAATATTTAATTATTACCGTCGCTTACGGACCAAAGCCTTTAAAACCGGGATTTATTCGGTTGGCGGAACGTAGCCTTCAGCTTGTGCGTATTCTTCGCCGCTGAAGAATTTATCCATTTCGCCCTGCAAATATTTTCGATCTTCGGCGTTCATCATGTTCAAACGCTTCTCGTTGATCAGCAAGGTCTGGTGTTTTTGCCAGTCAGCCCAGGCTTTGGCCGAAACATGATCAAAAATATCCTGACCTTTGGCACCCGGAAACGGAGCGCGTTCAAGGGCGGGCAATTCTTCTTTGTACTTGCGGCAGATGATGGTGCGGGTCATGAGGACTCTCCAGCGTTCAATAGGTCGGCTGCGCGTTTGAGCAGCTTCTTGACCGGGGCAGCAAGGCCCAGGCGCGGCGGGGTGGCGAGGTTATACCAGAGCCAGTCGGCCTCGGCCACGTGATGGCCGGACTCCTTGACGTGGATCAGCCAGGGTTCGATGGCCAGTTGGAAGTGGCTAAAGGTGTGGGTCAGGCCGCTCAGTTCGTGCTGCGCGCCCAGGGCCAGCGAGTGTTGCAGCGCCAGGTGCTCGATGTCTTTGAGGTCATCGAGTTCGGGCAGGCTCCACAGTCCGCCCCACAAACCGGTCGACGGACGGCGGTAAAGCAGGATCGCACCGTCGGCATTGGCCAGCATTGGCATCAGCGTGCGCCTTTGCGGGATGGTCTTGCGCGGCTTGGGGATCGGGTAGCGCGTCTCAAGGCCGAGCAGGTGCGCTTCACAGCCGCTTTCGAGCGGGCATAGCAGGCAACTGGGTTTGCTGCGGGTGCAGAGCGTGGCGCCCATGTCCATCATCGCCTGGGTGTAGGCGTTGACGCGGTCGTGGGGGGTGAAGCGCTCTGCGGTGGCCCACAGTTCTTTGGCGACCTTGGGTTCGCCGGGGTAGCCCTCTTGCGCGGTATAGCGTGCCAGTACCCGTTTGACGTTGCCGTCCAGGATGGGTGCACGCAGGCCCATGCTCAGGCTGGCAATCGCACCTGCGGTGGATAAACCGATGCCGGGCAGCTCGACCAGTTGTTCTACATTGCGCGGAAATTCGCCGCCATGTTCGGCAACGACGATTTTCGCGGTCTTCTGCAAATTGCGTGCACGGGTGTAGTAGCCCAGACCTGTCCACAGGTGCAGCACTTCGTCTTCCGGTGCTGCGGCCAGGGCCTGGACCGTTGGCAGGGATGCCATGAAGCGGTCGAAGTAGTTCAGCACGGTGCTGACCTGGGTTTGCTGCAGCATGATTTCTGAAACCCACACCCGGTACGGGGTGATGCCCTGTTGCCAGGGCAGGTCATGGCGGCCGTGGCGGTCATACCAGTTGAGGACCGCCGCTGAAAATTGCTCGTCTCTCATCGGTTGAACAGCCCCTTGAGGGCGTTTTTGAGTTCCGGGCTGACCTTGTCTCCGAGTTTTTCTTCAAGCTTGTCAGTGAGCTTGTTGCCCGCCACCTTGGCGGCAACTTTGCCCAGCCCTTCCTTGTCCAGACGGCAGGCCTTGGCACCCAGTTCAAGCGGGCCACGGCAGCGCAACGGCAGTTCGACGCCGACAAAGTTCTTGCCGACCTGACACGCCGGGTCCGGCATGGCACGGGTGTCGCCTTCGACGACGATGCCGATGCGGTAGTCCATGCCCAGTACACGCAGGTCGATGTCGCCATCACCTTTTACGCTCAGGCCAGGCATGCGCACGATCATGTCCGGATTGCTGGCCACGCCGTTGCGGAACACCAGGCTGCCCTTGAGCTCCTTGAACGGAGTGTCTTTGGCCAGCGGGGCGCCGCTCAGGGTTTTGCGATTGAGGGTGGAGATGCCCTTGCACAGCTGCTGTTCCAGGTTGGCATTGAGCAGTACGCCGTTGGTGAGCGCAAAGCTGGCGGTGCCGTTGAGGCTGGAAATCAGCGCGCTTTGGCTATTGCCGCTGCCCGTGACGTTGCTGTTGAGGGTCAGCAGGCCGGTTACCGGAGGTTTTTGACCCTGGCTTTGCAGGATTTTTTCGACCGGGACGTTCGTGATGCGGGTTTGCAATTTGACCACCGGGAACATGGGTTGCACGTCCAGGCTGCCGTTGGCCGCAAAGTTGCCTTTGTAGAGGTCGCCGCTCAGGTTTTCGAGGGTCAGCAGGCCTGCCTTGCTGTTGGCCTTGAGCGCAGCATTCTGGATCGGCAGCTGGCTGAGGGTCAGTTGGCCAAAGCTGATGTCGGCAGTCAGGTCCAGCGTCTTGAGGCGAGTCACTGGAATGATTTTGGCTGTGCTCCAGCCGCTTTTGGTTGGTGCGTCCGGCAGCGGCGTATCGCCCGATGCGGCCAGTGCGTTGGCTTCGGTGCCCTGTACTTCGGCCTTGCGGGCAACGCTGGCGCTGTTGGCTTCGGCCGATTTTGGCGGCAGGTAGCGATCAGCATCGAACGTGTCGCCTTTAAGCTGGATACGCACGGCTTGCTTGGCGAAGTCCTCAATAGCAATGCGCCCGGTAAAGGTGCTGGCATCGACTTTAAGGTTGAGGTCGTCAAAGGTCACGCTGGTGGGGGTACCCGACAGGCGACTGACCAGCTCTACTTTGCTCAGGCTGTCCGGTGCCATCGCTGGCAGCGGGTGGCCGATGCTGTCGAGGAACCTGGCCAGGTCGAGCTGGGCAATCGACAGGCCGCCGCTGATTTGTGGGTTGTCGTTGAGGTTGTTGGCCTTGAGTTCACCCAGGGCCCGCAGCTGGTTGGCGGAGATTTTCAAACTGCTCCATTCGGCAACGTTGGCAGCCAGATCAACCAGGATTTGCCCTTGCGCAGCGAAGGTCATGGTTTTGCCTTGCAGCGGTTCGCCCGATGCTTCGCCCGTGACTTTCATGTCTTCGAGCTGGTAGCGCTTGAGCACACGGTCAAATCGCAGCTTGCCGTCGACTTCGGTCTTGACCCGCATTACGGGCTGGTTGGTGCCCAAAAAGGCCGTCAACTTGACCGGGATGCTGGTGGCTTCGTGTACAGGGCCGGTGCTCAGCTGGATGCTCTCGGCGCTGAATTGCTTGCCACTTTGCTCGTCGTTGTACTCAACCCGCGCGTTGTTCACGGTCAGGCTGTCGATATCGAGCTTGAGCGGCTGGCTGGCGTTGTCCGGCTTGGCAGTCGGCACGGGATCGGTGCTGGTGCTGGTGGCGGTGCTCGCGTCCACCGTGGCCGGCTTGCCGATGTCTTCCCAGTTACCGTGACCGTTCTTGTCGCGGGTCAGGCGCAGGTTCAGGCCTTCGACACGGACATCGCTCATTTGCACTTCTTTGCGCAGCAGCGGCAGTACGCGTACGGACAGACCGAGCATTTGCAGGTCGGCGAAAGGCTGGGTCGGCGCGGCGAGGGTTGCGACGCTGGCGTCGTGCAGCTCCAGGCCGAGCCAGGGGAAGAGGCTCCAGCCGATGTCGCCATTGAGGGTCAACTCAATGTGGGCTTTGTCACGGGCTATCTGGCGGATCTCGTCTTTATAGTCGTTGGGATCGAACAGATGGCTCAGGGCAAAGCCCAGGGCCACGATGATCAGCAACAATCCGAGAAGCACCAGACCCAGGATTTTGCCGAACGCTTTCATGGGCGAGTCCTTGTAAGTCTGAGTGAAAGGGAGTTTTAAATTTAGCCGCAGAGTATAGCCCCACGCGCTGGCTGACTGGGGGCGGATAGTGCCGGATCAGTTTGCTGCTCAAAGACCACATCAGCTTAGGCTTTTACCTACTCCCCAATGGTAATCTGCGACTGTTTTTCAGGTCTTCTGCGGCGCATTGTCGCGCCACGAACTTGCTCCGACAAAAACGACTGTGTGCCGCAAGGTGCCAAAGTCGGGGGGTTGAGCGCATCTGGAGAATTACTTCATTACCTGGGGGAAACACCAATGAGTATCAGCATCGCTGCGGGCAGCCCTGCCTCACAGCCTGCGTTCCTGTCCAAGGAACGCATCATCGCCAAACCCGGCTTCAACCGCTGGCTGGTTCCGCCAGCCGCCCTGGCCATTCACCTGTGCATTGGCATGGCCTATGGCTTTTCGGTGTTCTGGCTGCCGCTGTCCAAGGCCCTGGGCGTCACAGCCCCCGTGGCTTGCGCGCCGGACATGAGCTTTATGGCCCAGGTGTTTTCGTCGCAATGCGACTGGCCGATTTCGATGCTCGGCTGGATCTACACCTTGTTTTTCATCTTCCTGGGCTGCTCGGCAGCCGTGTGGGGTGGCTGGCTTGAACATGCCGGGCCGCGC
>JBILYW010000466.1:0-3605 GCA_044377555.1 Pseudomonas sp. | reverse complement strand
ATTGGCGATAAAATCCCGCTCATCGGCCAACAACGACTCCAGTTGGGCCTGCAGCAGGGTGTAGCCATTCAGGCCTGCACCTGCGGCGTTCAAATCAATCATTCGCTTGCTCCAGCAATTTCAAACCAACCCAATAACGCGCGAACTGATAGGCGCAACGGCCGTTGCGGTTGCCACGCCCGGTCGCCCAGCGCACGGCAAGAATATCCAGCGCCTCGTCGCGCTGCCACTGCAAACCGGCTTTGCCGGCCAGAACGTCGATCCAGTGCTCGACCACGCTCAGGAAGTGTTCCTGGGTAAACGGGTAGAACGACAGCCACAGACCGAAGCGGTCCGACAAGGCGATCTTGTCTTCCACCGCCTCGTTGGGATGAAGTTCACCGTCAACGTTCTTCCAGTTTTCGTTGTCGCTTTCCTTTTCAGGCACCAGGTGTCGACGGTTCGATGTGGCGTAGAGCAAAACGTTGTCCGGGGCTTGCTCCAGCGAGCCATCAAGCACACTTTTCAGCACCCGGTAATCACTCTCACCGGCCTCGAAGGACAAGTCATCGCAAAACAGCACAAAGCGCTGAGGCAAGCCCTGCAACTGCTCCACCACACGCGGCAGGTCGGCCAGATGGTCACGCTCGATTTCAATCAGGCGCAGGCCGGCCGACCCGTACTCCGCCAGCAGGGCCCGGATGATTGAAGACTTGCCAGTACCCCGTGATCCCCAGAGCAAGGCATGGTTGGCCGGCAAACCGTCGAGAAACTGCTTGGTGTTGCGGGCCAGCTGGTCACGCTGGGTATCGACGCCGATCAGGTCCGAAAGGCGCATTTCAAGGCTGACCTCGAGCGGCATCAAATAACCCGAGCGACCTTCACGCTGCCATCGGGCTGCGAGACAATCGTGCCACCCGATCGACTGGCGCGGCGCCGGCAACAGGGGTTCAAGACGTGCAAGGACCGCTTCGGCCCGCTCTAGAAAGGCATCCAGTTTAGAATCCACAACATGTCCTCGGACTGATACATAATGATGGCGTATTGCCATGACAGGTGATCAACACCCATCCGCGATATGACTCACTCGCATTAGCCGCAAATACCGCAGTTATGCCTGCCGGTAAACCCGCTAATCGACTACTCTTGCACGCCGTAAGGAAATGGAAACAGGTGCAACACCCCATGGATACAAAACTCACCCATCGCCTGTCTTTCAAACAAGCCAAGCTGACAGTAATGGTCGGCCTGGTTCTCGGGGCCATGCTTAGCCTGCTGCAAATCGGCATCGATTATGCCAGCGAAACCGCAGCCATCAATCGCGAAATCCAGTCGCTGCTTGAGATCAGTCATAGCCCGGCCTCACGCATTGCCTACAACCTTGACTCCGAACTGGCACAGGAACTGTTGTCGGGCCTCGTGCGCTCACCTGCGATCACCGGTGCAAAACTCACCGACAGCGACAATCTGGTCCTCGCATCGGTGCAGGATCAACCTGAAAGCGGGCGCTATCGGGCACTGAGCGACTTTCTTTTCGGCTCCAGCCGCTCCTTTGACGAGCGACTGTATTTCGACCACATGCCTGAGCGGAGCATGGGCGTGTTGCACCTTGACGTAGACACCTACCCTTTTGGCAGCCGGTTTTTGCACCGGGCGGAAGTCACGCTGATCAGCGGGTTTGTACGCAGCATTATCCTGACGTTTATCCTCCTGGGGCTGTTTTACGTGATGTTGACCCAGCCCCTGGTGCGGGTCATTCGCGAGATCAGCAACAGCAAGCCGGGAGCCCCCGGGCAATCTAAGGTGCAGTGCCCTCCCGGCCATGAAGACGATGAAATTGGTGTCCTGGTCAACGCTGCCAATCAGCAGTTCGAAGCCATGGCACGCGAAATCGAGCATCGGCGCCGCGCCGAAAACCGCCTGACCGAGTATCTGGCGCAGCTGGAAACCATGGTCGCGGAGCGCACCCAAGAGCTGGAGGCCACCAACGACCAACTGCGCCACTCCAATGAAGAACTCGAAGCCGCGCGCAGCACTGCACTGGAAATGGCCCAGGCACGGTCAGCGTTCCTGGCCAACATGAGCCACGAGATACGCACACCGCTCAATGGTCTGCTTGGCATGCTCGCGCTGTGTCTGGACAGCCCGCTCAATGCCGAACAGCACCAGCAGCTGTCGATTGCCCATGACTCGGGCAAGGTCCTGGTCGAACTGCTGAATGACATTCTCGACCTGTCTAAATTCGATGCCGGGCAATTGGAACTTGAACATATTGCGTTCGATCTGGGCACGCTGATCGAAGACACCGCCAACCTGTTATCACAGAACGCCGCTCCCAGTGTGGAGCTGACGTGCCTGATCGATCCCGATTTTCCGGCACTGGTACTGGGTGACCCTACCCGGGTGCGCCAGATCGTCAGCAACCTGCTGTCCAACGCCTTGAAGTTCACCCGGTTCGGCCGGGTAGACGTGCGCCTGAGTGCCAAAAACGATCAGGTACGCATCGAGGTATGCGATACCGGCATCGGTATCGCCCAGGAGGCTCAGGCCAGGATCTTCAGACCCTTCACCCAGGCCGGCGCCGGCATCACCCGCCAGTTTGGCGGCACCGGCCTTGGGCTGACGCTGACCAACAGCCTGTGCGAGGTGATGCAGGGTCGATTGACCATCAGTTCGGAAATCGGTTTTGGCAGCCAGTTCTGCGCCGAACTGCCCCTGCCCTGCCACACCCCGGCTATCCGGCCAAAACCGCTGAGCGGCAGGGTGATTGTGGTGAGCGCGGCAAGCAGCGGCCTCAACGAAATGCTCAGCAGCTTTTTGCCTCTTTGGGGGCTGGAGTTCAAACGCTACTCGATGGACGATTCGTTGGCCGGTACCGATCCGCAGTTGCTGATTACTGACTGCCCGGAGTGCCTGTTTGGCCTGCGACCTGCCATCAGCGCGCCGATTTTGCTGGTCACTGCCTATGGCAACTTCATGCCCGGCGAGCAAGTCAATGCACTCGCGCCACTGCAGCAAAAGGCCAGGCCCTTGTCGCGTCTCGCCCTGTACCAAACCTTGCAACACTTGCTGCAAAAAGAAGAAGACAAACTCCCGAGCATTCGGACCAGCAACACGCCGGTGCAGCACCGCGCGCGAATCCTGCTGGTCGAAGACAACCCGGTCAACCAACTGGTGGCCAAGGGCATGCTGAGCAAGCTGGGGTGTGACGTAGTGGTCGCGTCCCACGGCGGCGAAGCCCTGAGCCGACTGGAACAGAGCACTTTCGATCTGGTGTTGATGGACTGCAACATGCCGGTGATGGATGGCTACGAAGCCAGCCGGCAAATTCGCCAGCGTGTGCGCTGGTCAAAGCTGCCCATCGTTGCCCTCACCGCCAATGCCATGCCCGAAGAGCGCGAACGTTGCCGCTCGGCCGGGATGAACGACTACCTGGCCAAACCCTTTCGGCGTGAAGAACTCGCCGCCCTGATCGACACCTGGGTAGCGCCAAAAGCCTGAGCCTTCACACCAGCAATGCTTCGATGTCCGCCTTGAGGGCTTCCGGTTTGGTGGTCGGGGCATAACGCTTGACGCTTTTGCCGTCGCCACTGACCAGGAACTTGGTGAAGTTCCACTTGATGCCT
>JBILYW010000467.1:0-3605 GCA_044377555.1 Pseudomonas sp. | reverse complement strand
ATGTAGGAAAAATCTGCAACGTGAGGCGGATAAATCTTCTTAATTTAAAGTTTGTCTAAATCAAACCCATAGACGGACTGACATAACTTATGTGCATAAAAAAACCCGGCATTTGCCGGGTTTTTTAAAAGGGTTTGACCTTACTCGTGATATTGCCCCGAGAACTCGTGTACCGCACTGATGAAGGCGCCAGCATGCTCAGGTTTCACTTCCGGGGTGATGCCATGGCCCAGGTTGAACACGTGGCCCGAACCGTTGCCGTAGCTGGCCAGGATGCGCTTGACCTCGGTGCGGATCGCTTCCGGGTTGGCGTACAGCACGGTTGGGTCCATGTTGCCTTGCAGCGCCACTTTGCTGCCAACGCGACGGCGGGCTTCGCCCAGGTCGCAGGTCCAGTCCAGACCCAGCGCATCAGCGCCAACATCGGCAATGCTTTCGAGCCACAGACCGCCGTTCTTGGTGAACAGGATCACCGGCACCTTGCGGCCTTCATGTTCGCGGATCAGGCCGCTGACGATTTTGCGCATGTAAGCCAGGGAGAATTCCTGATACGCCGCCGACGACAGGTTGCCGCCCCAGGTATCGAAGATCTGTACCGCCTGGGCACCGGCCAGGATCTGACCGTTGAGGTAGGACGTCACCGACTGCGCCAGCTTGTCGAGCAGCAGGTGCATGGCTTGCGGGGTGTCATAGAGCATGGCCTTGGTTTTGCGGAAGTCCTTGGACGAGCCGCCTTCGACCATGTAGGTGGCCAGGGTCCACGGGCTGCCGGAGAAGCCAATCAGCGGTACGCGGCCGTTAAGCTCGCGGCGAATGGTGCTGACCGCGTTCATCACATAACCGAGATCTTTTTGCGGATCAGGAATAGGCAGCGCTTCGATGTCAGCCAAGGTGCTGACCACTTTTTTGAAGCGCGGACCTTCGCCGGTTTCGAAATACAGGCCCTGGCCCATCGCATCAGGGATGGTCAGGATATCGGAGAACAAGATGGCCGCATCCAGCTGCGGGAAGCGGTCCAGAGGCTGCATGGTGACTTCACAGGCGAATTCGGCGTTCTTGCACAGGCTCATGAAATCGCCGGCCTTGGCGCGGCTGGCACGGTACTCCGGCAGATAGCGGCCGGCCTGACGCATCATCCAGACAGGCGTTACGTCTACGGGTTGCTTGAGCAAAGCGCGAAGGAAACGGTCATTCTTGAGAACAGTCATGTCAGCATCCGGAAAAAAAGTGAGGGCATTTTCTCAGAGACGGACGCAAAAGGCACGGCAAGTGCCGTGCCTTTTATCTATCGGGGCGATTTGACGCGGTGTAACGCGGTATTTGGCAACACCGTGAAACAACTGTGGGAGCGGGCTTGCTCGCGATACAGATAACTCGATTGATCAGCAGACCGAGTTGATCCCATCGCGGGCAAGCCTGCTCCCACAGGGGGATTAGCTAGACGCCCAGGTAATCCATGATCCCTTCAGCCGCAGTACGGCCTTCGAAGATCGCGGTCACCACCAGGTCAGAACCGCGCACCATGTCACCACCGGCAAAAATCTTCGGGTGGCTGGTCTGGTGCTTGAACTGCGACTGTTCAGGCGCAATCACGCGGCCCTGGCTGTCGGTCTGGATCTCGAACTGGTCGAACCACGAAGCCGGGCTCGGGCGGAAACCAAACGCGATGATCACGGCGTCTGCCGGAACGATCTCTTCAGAACCCGGAATAGGCTCCGGGCTGCGACGGCCACGGGCATCCGGCTCGCCGAGACGGGTCTCGACCACCTTCACGCCTTGAACCTTGCCTTCACCCACAATGGCAATTGGCTGACGGTTGTAGAGGAACTTCACACCTTCTTCCTTGGCGTTCTTCACCTCTTTGCGCGAACCGGGCATGTTGGCCTCGTCACGACGATAAGCACAGGTCACCGATTTGGCGCCCTGACGAATCGAAGTGCGGTTGCAGTCCATGGCCGTATCGCCGCCACCCAGTACCACTATTTTTTTGCCTTTCATGTCGACGAAGTCTTCCGGCGACTTTTCAAAGCCAAGGTTGCGGTTGACGTTGGCGATCAGGAAATCCAGCGCATCGTGCACGCCCGGCAGGTCTTCACCGGCAAAACCGCCTTTCATGTAGGTGTAGGTGCCCATGCCCATGAACACGGCGTCGTACTCGGCCAGCAGCTGTTCCATGCTGATGTCCTTGCCGATTTCGGTATTGAGACGGAACTCGATACCCATGCCGGTAAACACTTCGCGGCGGTGGCTCAGTACGGTTTTTTCGAGTTTGAATTCCGGGATGCCGAAGGTCAGCAGACCGCCGATTTCCGGGTTCTTGTCGAAGACCACCGGGGTCACGCCGCCACGCACCAGCACGTCGGCACAGCCCAGGCCCGCAGGGCCGGCACCGATGATTGCCACACGCTTGCCGGTCGGTACGACTTTGGACATGTCCGGGCGCCAGCCCATGGCGAAGGCGGTGTCGGTGATGTACTTCTCCACCGAACCGATGGTCACGGCGCCGAAACCGTCGTTCAGGGTGCAGGCACCCTCGCACAGACGGTCTTGCGGGCACACCCGGCCACACACTTCGGGCAGGGTGTTGGTCTGGTGCGACAGTTCGGCGGCGGCGAGGATGTTGCCCTCGGCCACCAGCTTGAGCCAGTTGGGAATGAAGTTATGCACCGGGCATTTCCATTCACAGTACGGGTTGCCACACCCCAGGCAGCGGTGGGCCTGCTCGGCCGACTGCTGGGGTTTGAAGGGTTCGTAGATTTCCACGAACTCTTTTTTGCGTTGACGTAACAGTTTCTTCTTCGGATCTTTGCGCCCGACATCGATGAACTGGAAGTCGTTACTCAGACGTTCAGCCATGGTTAAAACCTCATCAAACTTTTCAGGCGCATATCACTGCGGGTTGGCACGGATGCTGGAAAGCAGCGATTTCAAGCTGGCAGCCTTGGGCTTGACCATCCAGAAACGACGCAGGTAATCATCGAGGTTTTCCGAGAGGTTGCGACCCCACTCGCTGTTGGTTTCCTCAACGTATTCGTCCAGCACGTGTTGCAGATGGTTGCGATATGCCTCCATCGCTTCGCCGCTAATCCGCTGAATTTCCACCAGTTCGTGGTTCACCCGGTCGACGAAGGTGTTGTCCTGATCCAGCACGTAGGCAAAACCGCCCGTCATGCCTGAGCCGAAGTTGTAACCGGTTTTGCCCAATACGCAGACGAAACCGCCAGTCATGTATTCACAGCAGTGATCGCCTGTGCCTTCAACCACGGTGTGAGCACCGGAGTTGCGCACCGCGAAACGCTCACCAGCCGTGCCCGCTGCAAACAGCTTGCCGCCGGTTGCGCCGTACAGGCAGGTGTTGCCGACAATGGCGCTGTCCTGGGTTTTGTAGACGCTGCCTGCGGGCGGCACTATCACCAGCTTGCCGCCGGTCATGCCTTTGCCTACGTAGTCGTTGGCATCACCTTGCAGGTACATGTTCAAACCACCGGCGTTCCATACACCAAAGCTCTGACCTGCAGTGCCTTTGAAGCGGAAGGTGATCGGGGCTTTGGCCATGCCCTGGTTGCCGTGAGCGCGGGCGATTTCACCCGAGATACGGGCACCGA
>JBILYW010000465.1:0-3609 GCA_044377555.1 Pseudomonas sp. | reverse complement strand
ACGTCGAACCCACCATCCCCACCGCCGCCAATGCCAGCATCAGTGCGGCATAACGGGTTTGCTGGCCTTTGCGGTCGGCATGGCGGGTTACCAGATACAGCATGATCACGGTGGCAATCCACGGGATTGATGTCAGCAAGCCCACCTTCAAACCAATGCCTGTGCCCAGCAGTTCGGCGATTCGCGTCGGCAGGTAAAACAGCACGCCATACACGCTGACCTGAATGGTGAAGTAGATCAGGGTGAAGTACAGCACCACCGGGTTGAACATGGCTGCACGCCATGACGACGGACCCTTGTTGGCCTTGAGCTGCTGCTCTTTGTCCAGTTCGTGCTCGATCGCGGCCTTTTCTTCGGTGCTCAGCCACTTGGCATCCCGGGGTTTGTCGGTCAGGTAGAAGAAGGCAAAGACGCCGATGATCGACGCCGCCAAGCCTTCAGTGACAAACATCCATTGCCAGCCGGTCAGGCCGAACTGGGCGCTTTCCAGCAACCAGCCCGACACAGGCCCGCCCACCATCAACGACACCGGCACCCCGAAGTAGTAAATGCCATAGGCCGAGCCGCGCTGGTTCTGCGGGAACCAGTAGGTCAGGTACAGCACCACGCCCGGCGACAGCCCGGCTTCGGCCACACCCAGCAAAAAGCGCAGGATATAGAAGCTGGTTTCGTCGTGGGCAAACATCATCGCCGCCGACACCAGCCCCCAGGTGACCATGATCCGGCTTAGCCAGATCCGTGCGCCGATCTTGTGCAGCATCAGGTTGCTCGGGACTTCAAAGACCGCATAGCCGATAAAGAAAATCCCCGCACCCAACGCAAACGCCGCGTTGCTCAGGCCGGTGTCCGCCTGGAAGGCATGTTTGGCAAAACCAATGTTGGAACGGTCGATGATCGCCATCGCGAACATCAGCGCGACAAAGGGCAAGATACGCCAGCGAATTTTGCTCAGCGCCTGTTTCAAAACGGTGTTGGACATGAGGTGCTCCCATTGTTTTTTTTGTGGAGTACAACAACATCGGTACAGCGATTAACGGTTTTTCAAGGCCGCACGGGCATAGGCCGCGACGATCACAAAACAGCCCATCGGCAACAGGTACGCCACGGCGGTGGAGGAGTGGTCGGCCACCATTCCCATCACGTAGGGCAGCAGTGCGCCGCCGACAATGGCCATGATCATGAACGAGCTGCCGCGCTTGGTATGCGGGCCGAGGTTTTTCACGCCCATGGCAAACAGGGTCGGGAACATGATCGACATAAAGAAGAACATCGCCACCAGCGCGACCACCGAAACGCCTTCGAACCCCAGCACCACCACGGCGCTGAGCGCGACGTTGATCAGCGCGTAAATCAGCAGCAGAAGCTGGGCATTGACGCGGCCCATCAGCCAGGTGCTGAAGAAGCGGCCGAACATGAAGCTGAGCATCGCCACCGACAGTAAATACGCGGCTTGCTGGCTGCTCATCTGTGCCCAGTGCTCGGTGACGTAGTTGATGAAAAACGCGCCCACGCCGACCTGTGCGCCCACATAGAAGAATTGGGTGATGACTCCGGTGACGAACTCGCGGTGTTGCCACAGGGTTTTGTGGTCGTGCTGTTGGGCCTGGACTTCCTGCTCGCGCAGGTCCGGCAGCGGGGTACGGGCGATCAGGATGGCCACCAGCAGCACCAGGGCGGCAATCACCAGATAGGTCATTTGCAGCGACTGGGTGGTGTCGGTGCTGTTGGCGCCGCTGAAGAACAACGCGCCGCCAATCAAGGGCCCGAAAAACTGCCCCAGGCCGTTGAACGATTGCGCAAGGTTCAAGCGTCGCTCGGCCCCGGCGGGGTCGCCCAAGACTGTGGCGTAAGGGTTGGCGGCGGTTTCCAGGCAACCCAGGCCGCAAGCGATCACAAACAGGGCGAACAGAAAGAACTGAAAGCTCTGCGCGGCAGCAGCAGGCATAAACAGCAGGGCGCCGGTGGCGTAGAGGCACAGGCCTAGCAGGATGCCTGCCTTGTAGCCGTACTTGTCCATCAGCAAGCCAGCGGGCAGGGCGATCAGGAAGTAGGCGCCGAAGTAGGCGCTTTGCAGCAGGCCGGATTGCGCCTTGCTGACGTGCAGGGTTTCCTGGAAGTGCTTGTTCAGTACATCGAGCAAGCCATAGGACAGACCCCAGAGAAAGAACAGGCAGGTCACCAGAATCAGTGCCCAGCGGTAGGACGTGACCGTACGGGTAAAAGGCGGTACTGCGACGTTCGAGTGCTTGAGTGACATGACGCATCTCCTTTTTATTGTTGTTAGAGCGGTGTTGCGTGGATCTACTTGTGGGTGCTGACCTTGTGGGAGCGGGCTTGCTCGCGATGGCATCACTGCGGTGTGTCAGGCAGACCGAGTCGTCTGCATCGCGAGCAAGCCCGCTCCCACAGGGTCAGGGTCAGGGTGAATGGTGCAGGCTGAAAATCTGGCTCATCGACGCCCATTTTTCGCCGGGACGGGTCCAGGGTGTGGGCTGCTGGAAGCGCCACATCAGCGCTTCCCATTCCTGCACCCGAGGGTCGCTGGCTCCGGCCCGGGCAAAGGCTTCGGCGTTGAAGTCGGGAGCCGTGTCCATGACCATGAACAGCCGTGTACCCAGGCGCCAGATTTGCATGTCGAGCACGCCGTGCTGGCGCAGGTGGGCGCTGATCTGCGGCCAGATTTGCTGGTGCAAGCGTTCGTACTCGGCGATCAACACCGGGTCGTCGATCAGGTCCAGCGCCAGGCACTGGCGACTCATGTCAGCGCCCGGTCCAGGTGGGTGTAGCCGCCATCCACCACCAGCCATTGCCCGGTGGTGTGGGAGGAGCGCGACGACAACAGAAACAGCACGCTGTCGGCGATTTCTTCAGCCGTGGTCATGCGCTGGCCGAAGGGGATTTTTTCGACGATGCTCGCCAGCTTGGCCTTGGGGTCGGCAAAGGTGTCGATCCAGCGTTCGTACAGCGGGGTCATGACTTCGGCCGGGATCACCGCGTTAACCCGAACCCCGTCGCCGAGCAACGAGGTGGCCCATTCCCGGGTCAGCGACAATTGCGCGCCTTTGGCGGCGGTGTAGCCGCTGGTACCGCCTTGGCCGGTGAGGGCGGTTTTGGAGCTGATATTGACGATGGAGCCGCGGGTAACCTTGAGCGCGTCCACGCACAAATGGGTCATCAGGTAGTAGTGGATCAAGTTTTTTTCCAGTGACTCGACAAAGGCCGAGCGCCCGGCCTCAAGCCCTACGCCATCGTTGACCCCGGCGTTGTTGACCAGCCCGTCGATACGGCCAAAGCGTTGCAGCACGCTGGCGACGGCAGCGCGGCAGGCGTCTTCGTCGCGCAGTTCGACCTGTACAAACAGGCTTTGGGAACCACGTTGGCCCAGTTGCCGCGCCAGCTCATCGGACAGCGGGCTATGGCCGAAAATCACCGGGATCGCGCCTTCGTCGGCCAGCCCCAGGGTGATGGCCGCGCCAATCCCCGAGCCGCCGCCGGTGACGATAAAGACCTTGTCTTGCAGATACAGATTCATTGCATCGCTCCCTCAATGTTGTAGACGCGGCACGCCGTGCCACCCCAAATGGCCGCGCTTTGCGACACGCTGTCGAC
>JBILYW010000464.1:0-3610 GCA_044377555.1 Pseudomonas sp. | reverse complement strand
CCATGTCCATCAGCACCAGCCGTACCCATTCTGCTGCTACCACCGCAACCCAAAGCCAACGCATTGTGGCCGCTGTCGGCGCTGCTGTGCTGGGGGCTTTCCTCGTCTACTTCGCCGGTTTCTCCCATATCGATGCGGTGCATAACGCGGCCCATGACACCCGTCACAGCTCCGCCTTTCCGTGCCATTGAGATTGCCTGCCATGATTAAGCGTATCGCTCAAACCGCAGGCTTCACCGGCTTGCTGGCCGCCCTGCTGCTGACCCTGCTGCAAAGCCTGTGGGTGTCGCCGCTGATTTTGCAGGCCGAAACCTACGAAAAACCCGCTGCCGCCGAAGTCCACGAACATGCCGACATGGCGATGCCTGCCCATGAGCATGATGCCCAAGCCTGGGAGCCGGAAGATGGCTGGCAGCGCGTGCTGTCGACCACGGGCGGCAACCTGGTGGTGGCGGTCGGTTTCGCCCTGATGCTGGCGGGCCTGTACACCTTGCGTGCGCCGACCCGCACTTCCCAGGGCCTGCTCTGGGGCCTGGCCGGTTATGCCGTGTTCTGCCTGGCGCCAACCCTGGGCTTGCCGCCCGAACTGCCGGGCACTGCCGCTGCAGACTTGTTGCAGCGGCAGATCTGGTGGGTCACTACGGCGGCCTCGACCGCCGTGGCCATTGCACTGCTGGTGTTCGGCAAGCATTGGGCACTCAAGGTGCTGGGCGTGGCGATTGTGGTGGTGCCGCATATTTTTGGCGCTCCGCAGCCACTGGTGCATTCCAGCCTGGCCCCTGAAGAGCTGGAATCGCAGTTCAAAATTGCCTCGCAATTGACCAACCTGGTTTTTTGGCTGGCACTGGGCGCGATCAGCGCCTGGCTGTTCCGGCGCAAGCCTGCAGGCCAGTACTCGGCATGACGGCTGCCAGCACAGAGCCAGTCATGGTGATTGGCCTGGGCTGTCGCCAGGGTTGCAGCGCACAGGCGTTACTGGCGCTGATCGAACATTCACTGGCACAGGCCGGGATTGCACTGAGTGCGGTCCGCGCCCTGGCCAGTATTGACCTCAAACGCCAGGAACCCGGCCTGCTGCAGCTGGCAACACAGCTGAACCTGAAGTTTGAGGTGTTCAGTGCAGGACAACTTGCCCCATATGCGCCGTACCTGAGTCACCGCTCGGGCATTGCGTTCGAGCAAACCGGTTGTTTTGGCATTGCCGAGAGTGCCGCACTGGCGTTGGCCGAACAGCTCGCAGGTACGTCGGCCGACCTGCTGATAACGCGACAAAAATCGCCCGTGGCCACCTTTGCGTTGGCCTGCGTGGCGCAAAAACCGCGATAATCCCCCGCCTCACTATGAGCGTTGTTCAAGAACAGCTCTATCTCGACCCTTTCAAGAGACTGCCATGACTGTTTATTTCATCGGCGCCGGGCCCGGCGATCCAGAGCTGATTACCGTCAAGGGCCAGCGCCTGATTCGCAGCTGCCCGGTGATTATTTACGCCGGTTCCCTGGTCCCGGCAGCGGTACTGGAAGGTCATCAGGCGCAACAGGTGGTTAACAGCGCCGAACTGCACCTTGAGCAAATCATCGCGCTGATCAAGGCTGCCGATGCCAACGGTCAGGATGTGGCCCGCGTGCATTCCGGCGATCCCAGCCTGTATGGGGCCATTGGCGAGCAGATTCGTTGCTTGCGCGAGCTGGGCATCGCCTTTGAAATCATTCCGGGGGTTACTGCCACGGCGGCCTGTGCGGCAATTCTGGGCGCGGAGCTGACCCTGCCGGATATTTCACAAACGGTGATTTTGACCCGGTACGCGGAAAAAACCGTGATGCCGGCGGGTGAAGAACTGGCCAGCCTGGCGCAGCACAAGGCGACCATGGCCATTCACCTGGGGGTCAAAAACCTTGAGAACATCGTTGCCGAGCTGACCCCGCATTATGGAAGCGACTGTCCGATTGCCGTGATCCATCGCGCCAGCTGGCCGGATCAGGACTGGGTGCAAGGGACGCTTGCAGACATTGCGGCCAAAGTTCAGGCCAAGGGTTTCAAGCGCACGGCGCTGATTCTGGTGGGCCGGGTCCTGGCCAGCGACAATTTTTCGGACTCGTCGCTGTATCGCGCGGGGCATGCGCATTTGTATCGGCCTTGAACGCTCGCCCCCCTGTGGGAGCGGGCTTGCCCGCGAGACGGACGGCGTGGTCTGTCAGGTAGATCCCATTGCTGCCATCGCAGGCAAGCCAGCTCCCACAGGTTCTGCGGCACCCGGACAATCCGAACCGTGCAGGGGCTATCGCGCAGCCATAAAAAAACGGTGCTCACGGGGCACCGTTTTTTCTTCAGCTTCGCAGCGAACACCCTGTTACCGATAACTCAGTAGTAGGCGTTTTCTTTCTGCGAGTGGTCGGTCACGTCACGTACGCCCTTGAGCTCCGGCACACGCTCAAGCAGGGTGCGCTCGATGCCTTCACGCAAGGTCACGTCCGCCTGGCCGCAGCCCTGGCAACCGCCACCGAACTTGAGCACCGCAATACCGTCTTCAACCACTTCGATCAGGCTAACCTGACCGCCGTGGCTGGCCAAACCGGGGTTGATCTCGGTTTGCAGGTAGTAGTTGATGCGCTCGTTGATCGGGCTATCAGCGTTGACCATCGGCACTTTGGCGTTGGGCGCCTTGATGGTCAGCTGACCACCCATGCGATCGGTGGCGTAGTCCACCACGGCGTCGTCCAGGAAGGGTTCGCTGAACGAATCGATCCAGGCCGTGAAGCTTTTCAGGCCAATGGCGGTGTCTTCAGACTTAACTTCCGCCGGCTTGCAGTAAGCAATGCAAGTTTCGGCGTACTGGGTACCGGGTTGGGTGATAAAGACGCGGATACCGATACCCGGGGTGTTCTGCTTGGACAGCAGATCAGCCAGGTAATCGTGGGCAGCGTCGGTAATCGTTATGGCGCTCATGGAATCTCCTCGCAGACATAGGGCGCAGTTTACGCCAATCGGCGCGCCTGACAAAGTCCTAGTATTTTTGTCAGGAAAGCCGCACCCCCATATCTTCAGATCTGGTGGCTGATTACAGGTTTTCGTAGCGGTTCATATCCAGCACGCCTGCTTCGACCGGGTCGGTTTCATTGATGTACTGCCCGATATCGTGGAAGTACTGCCAGAACTGCGGATGGCTGCGGCGTATCCCCCAGCGCTCGACGATAGTGTCGAAGGTTTGCTGGTCCTGGCATTGCTCCATCGCAGCCACAAACGCCGGCACATCGCCTGTCGGGATATTGAACATGAAGTTGGGGTAACTGCTGAGCACTCCCGGGTAGATGGTCAGTGTGTCCAGCCCCGGCTGCAGGCGGTATTCCTCGCCCATCATGAAGGCCACATTGGAGTGCGCGCGATTGCGCAGCATGCTGTACATCTCGCGCTTGCCCGCGCTGCCTTCTATGCGCAGCATGGTGGCTTCAGGCAATTGATTGATCACCGCCAGCCCTGCGGCAGGACGCGAGGTCAAACGGCTGAGCGATTGCTCGGCGTATCTGAACTCCTGGGCAATATCGGGCCTTGAACAGAACGCCCCCGTGCAACGGTTGATCGGGTCCGGCCGCGCATTCAGGGTGCCGGTGCGCTC